>JAKSTS010000068.1 GCA_024402455.1 Treponemataceae bacterium | reverse complement strand
TCTTGATGTAAGTTCTTAAAACATTGTTGTGCGTAAAAACTTGCATACATGTGCTCTCTACATTCTAAAAACACTATATTCCCACCAATTACCTTTGCAGCGATACTTATCGAATTATAGCATTCACTTAGTATTGTTTCTCCACTTAAATCTTTAGATGTGTATCTATCACTTCTACCTAGCTGACCAATCAAAAAAGTAGAAACTGATGTCATGTTATCTCGACCTGGTCTATCTCCTAATAATTTCCTTTTGCCCTTTTTCGATAACCCACTAATATCCAATGCATTATGTCCCAACGTATAGTACGCCATTATTGACAATCTATCTTCTTTAAGTTCTAAAAAAAAAAAAAATAAAAAGGTTTTTCCTATTTCAGCATTTTCATACTGAATCGCTTTATCCAACAAAAAGTCCTCTAGCTCGACTTCACGTTTGCAAGAGAACTTTTTGAAAACCCAGAAGCAAAGCTTCGGGCTGAACAGAAAAAGCTCGGTTCAAATATTCAGGTTATTTCTCCGCAGACAGCATTTATTATGACAGATATTTTAACAAACTCTGTCCGCATGGGTACACTCGCCTATGGTGTTCAGTGGGGCGCAAAACTTCAATATAAAAATTCTAAAGGCGAACGATATCAGATGCCTGCTGCCGGAAAAACCGGTACAACCCAAAACTGGACAAATGCATGGGCTGTCGGTTATACGCCATATTACACTGCTGCACTCTGGTTTGGTTTTGACCTTCCGGGTCAGTCTTTAGGTCTTGAATTAACCGGTTCTACACTTGCAGGTCCTGCATGGGGCGACTTTATGCGCATTGCCAACGAAGACATGCCTTATAAAGAATTTTCAGTTCCACAGACAGGTCTTGTAAAAGCTACAGTATGTTCTGTTTCAGGCAAGCTTCTTACAGACGAATGCGGCGACCACGTAACAACAAAATATTATCTTGAAGGAACTCAGCCGACAACACTCTGCGAATACCATAAAAACAGAGAATCTGCAAAAGCACTTGCAACAAGCAGGCTTGAAACAGAAAGATATTTGACTTCTGTGCAGTCTCAGACAAGTATTATTGATGATTCTCCTCTTGAAGTTGATCTTTCGTTCCTTGAAGACAATTATTCAGCAGAAGAAACACAGGAAGAAGCAAACAATTCATTCTCATGGAGCAACCTGTTCTCATTTGGTTCAAATAAAAACAAAGATGAAGAAACAGAAGATGAAAATGACACTGCATCAGAAACTAATGTTGAATTGAATCTGTCTGATGATGACGAACCTGAACAGACAGGAAACTCACTTTTTGATTAAAAAAATCAGGACACCTCTAAAAGATTTTTAAAGGTGTCCCTGCATTTTCAATGCTTATATCAGTATAAGGTTTTGAATATAGTTTTGATTTTTTAAAACCGCAAGTTTGACCAGCACAAATGACTGCTGAAAGTCCGTTAATCTTGTTTCGCCGTTAATGTGGTGTTTTATAGGAGAACAAATGCTTGTAAACATTGATGAAATAAAAATCAAAAAACGCGTAAGAAAAGACATGGGCGATCTTGCTGCTCTAAAAGAAAGTCTCCGCCTTTACGGGCTTTTGACACCAATTACAATAAACGAACGTTACGAGCTTGTTGCCGGGCACCGCCGTCTTGAAGCAGCCCGTGCACTTGGCTGGTCAACAATTGAAGCCAGAATAGTTTCTGTTTCAGACAAGCTTACGCTGCTTGAAATGGAGCTGGAAGAAAATACACAGCGGGTCGATTTTTCTCAAGAAGAACTTATTAACGGTTACAGGGAGCTTGAAAAATTAAGAAACCCAAGCTTAGGGCGCAGGCTACTTGAATGGTTTAAAAATTTCTTTACAGGCATAAACGAAACATCTGAAGAAAAGCGAAAAGAAAAGATAGCTTCTGCAAAACGCATGCTGCTGCTTATTCCAATCGGCATTGTACTAATTGCAGCCGGTGCAATTCTCTATAAAAAAAGCTACATAAGCATGATCGTTCATCTGCTTTCAGATACAGTTTCTGTAGTTTTTATCGTCATCGGTATTTTGAATGCAGCACGACTTCTGCTTTTCAAAAAGCCAGTTGGAAAAGCCTTAAAAGAATTAGACCGATAACATAATATTATTTATCACGCAGCACTACTGAATTTATTTGCATGTCCGCCCATGCCCCGGAAAATCAGGAAAACTGCATTATAAAAATATACACAACCTGAAATTCTAGCTTCAGTTTTCTCAGCACCGCAGGCAAAAACACAACCGTTCTCTTTTTTGTGATTTTGCAAAAAAATAACATAAAAAATTTACGATTTTCTAAATTCTCGTGCTATACTTTGTTAATGTCGCAACCAAAACTTTTTAGCATAATAGACCGTGCGGTGTATGATTACCGCCTTATAGAAGAAGGAGACAACATATTAGTCGGCGCCTCTGGTGGCAAAGATTCAACTGCATTGATTGAATATTTTGCATATCGTCAAAAGCAAAAGCGCGAAAACTTTTCTGTAACAGCGCTGCATGTTGCAACAGACATTGCACCACCACTCAGCCCGGAACTGATTGAATCCTTTGAAAAATGGGGCATTCCGCTCAAGGTTTTAACTGTTTCTGTTATAGAAAGGCTAAAGCCAGGCAGAACAATGAACTGCTGGTGGTGTTCAACACAGCGCCGCACAGAATTGAACAATTATGCCATAGAAAACGGTTTCAACAAAATTGCTCTAGGGCATCATTTGGATGACATTCTTGAAACACTGCTGATGAATGCTTTAAACAAAGGGCAGCTTTCAACGATGCCGCCACGGCTTACGTACAGGAAATATCCTGTTACGATTATACGGCCGCTTTGCATGGCACCTGTTACAATGATTCAAGAACATGCACAGACAGCTGGCTACAGCTCAACAACTTGTACTTGTTCTTATCAGGATAATTCAGGCCGCAAAGAAGCAAGAAAAAGGCTTGAAGCTTTAACACAGGGAAATAATGCAGAAAAGCAGAGGCTTTTCAATGCATTGCGAAATGTGCGTATGGAATATCTTACATATCCATACAAAAATGAAGAGTACGATTGATGATTACAGTACCAGTTTTGTCAACAACAGAAGCCATTACTCATGCTCTTTCGGTTATGGAAACCGAGCATAAAGATTATTTTAAAATCCAGATTTTTAATTCATGCAACGACATGGAATTTTTCATTCGGAATAATTTCTGTGAACTGATTGTAATTGACTTTACATCAAATGAATTAAAACCAGATAATTTTTATGATTCGTTAAAAAATGACAAGTACTTTGACTTTTTGAATATTCTTGTAATTGTTTCTGATGAAGGCGAACGAATGGCACTTGAAATGGAAACAAACCCTAATCTTTTATTGTGCATAAACGAAAGGGAATTTCTTCGCAACTGTACGCGACTGTTTAAGATTTTCATGCAGAACATTCAGTTTCTGTTCAACAAAGTGCTGCAGACAAAAGCCGGCATAAACGGGGCTGGAACATTAATATGCGACAACGATTCGGCAGACATTGTCATTTACGCAGATCTTATCGTTACATACCTGACAAACACAGGCAAAATCGACATGGACGGCAAGTTCCTTTTGCAGACTTCGCTTATGGAAATGCTTCTAAATGCCCTTGAACACGGCAACTGCAACATTACATATGACGAAAAAACACATTGGCTTGAATCTGGTCATGACATTCTTGAACTCATTGCAGAACGAAATATTGATCCGGACATTAATTCCAAAAAAATAACGCTGGATTACAATGCGTGCATAACAGAAACATACTTTGCAATAAAAGACGAAGGGCTCGGCTTTGACTGGCGTGCAATGCTTAAAAAAGACATTCTGCCAGACCTGCACGGCATGGGCATCAAAATGACAGAACGCATGGTAAAAGAGCTTTCTTATAACGAAAAAGGCAACGAAGTTTATTTCTGCATCGAAAATTCCCCGAAAGCTGCTGAACTTGAAATGGAAAACATAGCGCTTCAAGACTTTAAAAAAGGCGATAAAATCTGCAGCAGCAATGCTGAACAATCTGCTTTTTTGATAAGCGGCAGCGTAAACTGCACTTTGGCAAATGACGAACAGCAGGTTTACAAGACAGACAACATTCTTTTGCCTTTATACAAAGCCTCAGAAGGCATGTCTTTTGCTGCAGCTGCAGATACAAGGCTGTTAATCATTGACAATGACAAAATAAAAAAACTTGCTGACTCAAATGAAGCATACAAAACATTGTTTGAACGCATAGCAAATAACGAATATAAGCGGAACTAGACCTTAAGTTTGAGCAAAAACAGCATTCAGCTCATTCAAAAATTTTCAGCCCTTCTGCACGAAGAAAAGACATTTTAAACTTTAAAAGTTCTTCTGTAACAGAAACCTTATAAATATGTGGATTCAAAATCCGCTTATACGAATCATCAAAATATTCAAGCTGAGAAACTGCTGTATTTCGGGCTTTATCTAAAGCTTCTTTTGGCGAACATATTGAAAGGCGCTTTCCGTCTTTTATCTTAAGCTCAAGCAGCTGCTTTACGGCAGCAGGTTTAAAGGCAAACTGTCTGTAATCTCCGGAAGGATGAAAAAACATTGAAGATTTTTCAGTTGAAATTGTTTCATGCTCCAAAGCCAGAATATCTCCACATGCCATGCCTTTTTCGTCAAAAAGCCGCCACACATTTTTTATGCCAGGGTTTGTTGTTTTTTTGGGGTTATCAGATATTTTCATTGTGGCAACCATCTGACCAGTTGCTTTGTCTTTGCGTGCTGCAAGTTTATAAACACCGCTGAACGAAGCTTCGGTGCCGCCTGTTACCATATTCGTGCCGACACCCCAGCTGTCAACCGGAGCTTTTTCATGAACAAGCGTTTCAATAATTTCTTCTGTCAATTCATTTGAAACTGTTATAAAAGCATCCTGCAGTCCAGCTTCGTCAAGCTGACGCCTTACTTCTTTAGAAAGATACTGAATGTCGCCGGAATCAAGCCGCACACCAAAATTACAGCCTTTTTTTGCCAGTTCTTTTCCGACAACAATTGCATTTTTTATGCCCGAATGAAGCGTGTCATATGTATCAATAAGAAAAATCGAATTTTCCGGGTACAAATCTGCATAAGCACGAAAAGCTTCAAGTTCAGAATCAAACGACATAATCCACGAATGTGCCATTGTGCCGCAGACTGGAATGCCGTAAAGTTTGCCTGCAAGAGTGTTGCTTGTAGACGAAGCACCACCAATATAAGAAGCACGTGTTGCACTTAAAGCACCGTCTGCACCCTGCGCACGGCGAAGCCCGAATTCCATTACGGCACCTTTATTTGAAGCAAGCCAGATTCTGGCAGTTTTTGTTGCAATTAAACTTTGAAAATTAATCTGGTTAAGCACAAGACCTTCAATAATCTGTGCTTCAACAATATTACCGCAGACGCGCAGCACAGGTTCTTCCGGAAAAATAACCGAACCTTCCTGCATTGCATATAAATCACCTGAAAATTTGAAATTTTTAAGATATTCAAGAAAATCGTCTTCAAAAAAATTAAGGCTTCGTAAATAGTCCAAATCTTCAGCAGAAAAACTGAAATTTTCCAGAGTTTCAAGCAGACTTTGGAGACCGGCAAAAATTGAAAAACCGCCGCCGAAAGGCTGACGCCTGAAAAACATATCAAAAACTGCCGTAGAGTTTTTATTCTTTTTCCAATACCCCTGCGCCATTGTCAGTTCATAAAAATCAGTAAAAAGCGCACTGCGCTGCAAATCATTCATAGCGATGAATATAGCTTATAAAATTGCATATTGTCAAACAAGCAGGAACCAGCTTTTTTAGAACTATTTGCCAATTACATTGAGTGTTGAACCGTTCTGGCTTTTTGAAACTTCAATGCGATGAAGAATACGGTTTTTCAGTTCACCTACATGCGAAATAATGCCAATCATGCGGTTTTCACGAATTTCATCAAGCACAGACAATGCTTTTTCTAAAGTTGCATCATCAAGTGAACCAAAACCTTCATCAATAAACAGAGAATCAAGCTGAACGCCGCCGCTTCTACTCTGCACTACATCTGTAAGTGCAAGCGCCAGGCTTATTGAAACAAAAAAAGTTTCTCCGCCAGACAATGTATCGCACGGGCGTTTTTTTCCTGTATTTGCATCAAAAATTTCAAGATTAAGACCGGCATATTTCTGTCTGCCGCTTGTCTGTTCTGTCTTTAAATGCAGCGCATAGCGGCCGTCTGAAATGCGCGAAAGGCGGCGGCTTGCATGTGCTGCAATTTCTTCAAGATAAACACCCAAAATCCAGGATTCAAAACTCAATTTTTTTGGGTTGTCGCCTGAAAGGTCTTTTGAAAGTTCAACATATTTGCTGCTCTGTTTTTCAATTGAAAGCATTTTATCATTCAAATCGTTCCATTTTTTTTGATTTTCAATAATTTCCTGTTTTTTAAGCAGAACACCTTTCAATTCTTCTGTTTTTTGCCTGTACTTTTCTGCAATTTCATTGGCTTCTTCTTCTAATTTTGCAATATCCGGGCGCGTCACATCTTTTAATTCTGCACCAAGCGCTTCAATCTGACCGGCAAGCTGTTCTTTTTGTGCTTTCCATTCAGTGATTTTTTCTTCGATAGATGCACATTCAGCTTCTGTCAAAAAGGCATTTTCTAAATCTTTTACTGTTTCAAAATTGTACTTTTGAAGCTGTTCTTTTAGAATCAAAGATGTTTCATCAAATTCTTTTTTCAAGTTTTCAGTCTGTTTTTCATAAACCTGTTTTTCAGAAGAACACTCGGTCACAATTCTTTCATTTTGGGCTTTTTCTGTTTCAAAAGATTCAATTGCATTGCGAAGTTTTTCAAGCTCGCTTTTTAAGCGTTTTACTGCAGCTTCTGCCGTTTCATTTTGAAGCAGCGTTTCTTTTGTAAGATTATTAAACTGGTTTGTTAAATTTTCAAGTTTTGCACTTTTTGCAGACAAGTTTTGAGTAATTTTTACAAGTTCCGTCTGAAAAACATTGTTATCGTTTCTTGCATTTTCAAGTTTTTTTCTCAAATCGTTGAGCCTATTATTATACCGTCTGTTTTTTTCACGATTGTTCGTAGCTTCATTTATCTTGTCAACAGCTTTTTCAAGCAAGGCAGAAGCTTCAAAAACAGGTTTTTCTGCATTCTCAAGCCTTGATTTTGCATCTTCGTAACGGCTTTTTACACCAGAAAAAATCTGCAGTGCTTCCCGTTCCTGCGATTCAATTTCCGGAAGACTTTCTTTTTTTTGCAGAAGTCTTTCTTCAATTGGAAAATCTGCATTCAAAAAATCTGCAAGTTTTGGATGATGAACCGAACCGCAGACAGGGCAAGGTTCGCCTTCCTGCAAGTCTTTTGCAAGTTCAAATGCTTTCTTGTTCTGGTCTAAAACATGAAGCTGAGCTTCAAGCTCGTTAATTTCTGTTTTCAGCAAATCAAATGCTTTTTTTGCACGTTCATATCTTGCATTGCTTGCTTCATAACCTTCTTCTGCACTTTTCATTTCCTGCTGAAGTTTATTATAAGCTTCAAGATATTTTTTAGCTTCCTTTGCCTCGCTCAATTGAGCAGAAGCTTTATCGTAAGCAGAATCAAGTTCTTCCTGCGGCAAAATCAATGATTCTGTTTGACTTGCTTCGATTTGTGTCTTTTCAATAAAATTCTGCAAATTTTTTAGCTTCTGCGACAGCTCGTTTTTTGCATTTTCTGCGTCAAGACATTCCTGTTTTAATGGAATTATGTCTTTTTCAATTGTCAAAGCACGCTCAAGCTCGTTTATTGTTACTGGCAGAACTTTAATTTTTTCTTTTTTCTCATCAATTGAAGAAGCCTGTAATTCAAACTGCAGTGCTTTTTCTTTTGCACTTTCAAGCATCCGGGTTTTAGCCAAGACATTTTCTTCTAAATCTTTAAGATGTTTTTCTTTATCTTTAAAATTTTCAAAAGATACTTTTGCAAGCAGTGCTTTTTTATTGTTTTCAAGTTTAGATTCAAGCTCTTCTATAATTACGCCGTTTTCAAGGACGTTTTCATTCTCTTTTTTAAGATTTTCCAAATCATCAAATTTTTTTTCTAAAGCTGCTGATTTTTCAATTTGAGCAGCATATTCAAGCTGCTTTCTGTAAAGTTCATCCTGTTCGGCGTTTAGAGTTTTTTCTTTTTCACCAAATTCCTTGAGCGTTTCATCTGCAGCTGCTGCATCAAAATTTTTTTGCAGTGCAGCAAGCTGTGCTTCAATAATTTTATGCTCGGTCCTGAATTCGTCTTCTTTGCTTTTAGCAAATTCTGTTATCAGACGGTAATCATCTATTGGAAAAAGCTTTGCAAGTGCATCTTTTCTTTGATTTGAAGAAAGACGAAGAAATTCAGCAAAGTCGCCCTGAGGCAAAAGCACAATCTTTGAAAATTCGTCTATTTTAAGACCAATTAGATTTTCAATTGCTTCGTTAGCTTCGTTTGTTTTATTAAAAAGCAGCGACCAGTCTTCTTTTTTGTCGTTCCCGCAAAATTTATAGAGCACAACTTCTGCAGGTTTTTCGGCTTCGTTGCCTTTGCGGTCAATATATGGACACGGCGGTGTGCGGTCAATTTTGTAACGGCTGCCATTAATTGAAAAATCAAAACTTACTTTTGCAATTTCACCTTTTTCTGCAAAATCTGAACGCAGATTTTTTATCATTTTGGGATGCGAACCAGGCAAAGAACCATAAAGAGCAAAACATATTGAATCTAAAATTGTTGTCTTGCCTGCTCCGGTGTCACCGCAGATTAAAAACATGTTGCCAAGTTTTGAAAAGTCAATGACAGTGCTTTTTCTAAAAGGTCCAATATTTTCAAGTTCAAGTTTATTCGGCTTCATGGTTTGCCTCTTTCATCTGTGCAAATAATTCATTAAACAGTTCAATTTATGCAGCATTTTTATTTTCGTCATAAAGTTAATCA
>JAKSTS010000067.1 GCA_024402455.1 Treponemataceae bacterium | reverse complement strand
TGGAAGTATGTTCCCCACTGGAAAGCTGTAGGACCGCTCTTGAGGTAGTCGTTTTCGCGCTGCCACAAAGCACCAACGATTGTCGGCTGTGTAGCGTTGTCAAAAGCTGAACCCTGATCAACGAGCCAGTCTTTAAGTTCCTGACCGTCTTTAATGAACTGGCATACGAGGTCGTAGTCACCATAAATCCATGATGAGAAATCTGCGTTTGGACGAAGTCCGCCGTAGTATGTCTGGAAAATATGGAGATTAACTGTTGAGAACAATGTAAGAGCACCCTCGTTAAGGCCTTTGTTAAGTTTTGGTTCTGCCCAAGCGAGGTAATCTTTGATTTCCTGTTTAAGTTCTTTCAGAACTGGCAGGTATTCCTGATGAACACCATGGGTTGAAAGTCTTTCGATATCGCCGGCTTCGAACCATTCAGAAGCACCTGCCGGGTCAAACGGCTTCTCGCTCCAGTTAAGAATTGTCTTAAGAACAGCGATGTTACCGTTAGCCATCTTAACTTTCTTGTATGATTTTCCATCCTGAGGACAAACACCTTCTTCTGCATTTGGATTAGCTTTTTCCCAAACAAGGTAAGGCATTACAGACTGGAACTGACCGCCAGAAACTACAGTGTTACCACCGACTTCGGCATTTTTCTCAATAATAAGAACAGAGTAGCCGTTCTGAACTGACTGAGCAGCAGCAGCGATACCAGCACCACCAGCACCAACGATTACAACATCATATGTTTCTTCAATTGGTTTCTGAGCTGAATGAACAACCTTGTTTTTCTTGAATTCTTCAATCTTAGAAGCGTTTGCTTTTTTAGCAGCGTCTGTCAAAGCATTCTTTACAGCCAAAGAAGTGAATGTAGCACCAGAAACAGCATCGATTCCAGAACCGTTAGCTTCAATAGCATCTTTGAACATGATTGGGAAAGCAGGATCACCAACATGTGCTGTTTCTTTAGATGATTTTACTTTAATGTCTGTAATTGCATCGCTAGAGAATGTTACTTCCAATGTTACAGGACCATTCATACCCATTGCTGTACCTTCGTATGTACCAGCTGTGTATGAAATAGCAACGTTCTTGCGTGCTTTTTCAGCTTTTGCAGAACCAGATTTTCCACCAGCATTAGCAAGGGCAGCATCTGCAGCAGCCATAATAGCCTTAGATGTAACAGTAGCACCAGAAACAGCATCTACTTTTGTAGAGTTTTTCTTTACGATTGAAGCAGGTACTTCTGTAATTGCAGCATCGCTAAGACCAGCTGTTTCTTCATGCTGAATTACTTCAACAGAAGCTATTTTACCATTAGCAACTGTAACAGAAACAACAACGTCTCCATTACGACCAGCAGCAGTTCCTGTGTATGTGCCGTCGTTATATTTAGCACCACCACAAGAAACCATTACCCAAAGCATTGCAGTAACAGAAATGCCTGCAATAACCTTAAATAACTTTGATTTTACCATAAGTAAATCCTTCATTTAATAAAAAATTCATAATGAGTATATCATTTTATCATAAAAATAGTTAGTACAAAATCTTTAATATTCAACAGAAAACGTGCATTTTTTATGAATTTATTCATTTTTCTTTCATAAAATGGTTTGATAACTAACAATACATTCCTTTTCTCTATGGAGATTTTTTTAATTTTTTATGATATGCTCACGCCATGAAAAAATTCATATTACTTTCTGCAGTTGTTTTCATTACGCTTTTATTTGCTTCATGCAACGAAAAAAAATCTTCAGCTTCCTTAAATGCCATGGATACTTTTATGACAATTCAGGCATACGGAAAAAAATCAGATATGGCACTTGAAAAAACAAAAGAGCTTATCCTGCAAATTGAACAGAACATATCAACAACAAATGCAGCTTCTGATGTTTACAGGTTAAACCACGGTGAAAATATTTCTGTAAGCAATGATACTTTGACATTGACAAAATACAGCCTGAATTTTGCAAAACAGACAGACGGCGTTTTTAATCCTGCACTGTACCCTGTTACATCTGCATGGGGCTTTACGACAGGAGATTACAAAGTTCCTTCTAAAGACCAGATAAAAGAACTGCTTGCACTGACAGACTATTCAAAAATTCAAATCAATGGCAGTTTAATAAACTTAGAACCGGGAATGGCATTAGATTTTGGAGCCGTAGGAAAAGGCTACACAGGAGATGAAGCCATTAAACTTCTGCGGAACAATGGAATTAATTCAGCTCTTTTAGATTTAGGCGGAAACATTCAGGCTCTTGGCAAAAAACCCGACGGAACAGAATGGAATATCGGCATAAAAAGTCCATGGACAGGCAAAGCAGCAGCAGTAATCAAAATTGCTGACAAAGCTGTTATTACAAGCGGCGGTTACGAACGTTTTTTTACGGCAGACGACGGCAATAACTACATTCACATTTTTGACGGAAAAACCGGAATGCCGGTTAACAACGGAATTGCAGGAGTAACAATAATAACAGAATCTGGCTTATACGCAGATGCACTCAGCACAACAATGTTTGTAATGGGGCTTGAAAATGCCGCTTCTTACTGGAAGCAGCACCCGGATTTTGAGATGATTATCTTTACAGAAAATCAGGATTTATATTACACAGAAGGACTTCAGGGAGAATTAAATCTCCTTGCAGATTTTAATTCTGTAAATATCATTCATAAATAGTCTGTGTACTTAATGCGGTTCGTGTTCTTTTAACAAGATTGCCTTCTGAACCGTTTAAAATTTTACAAAGACCACCAAAATAAGCTAACGATAAAGATAAAATTCCGTTTCCGGTCGGGCGAATACTTGCAAGGCACTGGCTTAAAGCAGACAACGCAGAAAGCTTCAGTGCCTTTTCAATGCCAGTAAATAAAGCGCCGTTTGTAATGTTCCAGCCAGCCAAAGAATAAAGAATTTTTCCCTGCGGCATCATCAAAGTTGAAATAATAACAAAAAGCCATATAGAAATATGCGGCAAAATTTTAATTTTTCGCTTTGATAAAATCTGGGCAATAAAAGATAATGCTAAAGCGCAAAGCAGCACATAAAGATTTTTTATAATCATTATAACTACAGAAGCAATTAAAATTGCCAAAATCATGCAGACAGTTTTTGTTTTCCGCTTTTTTTCATTTTCACCGCTTGTTTCAACGTTATTCTGCTTTATTAATTTAGGAACATCTTCCGGTATATGAAGAATCTGACTGAGACAGGCAGTAACAATTCCACTAAACAAACTGAATAAAATCATCGGTCCAAGCAGCGCATTAGTTCCTTCGCCAAGATAAAGACTGCTAAGCAAAATTTGAATTACTGCGCTGCAGGCAGAACCAAGCATTGAAATGCCATAAACGCTAATCAATTTGCCGTGAAACAGTTTAACAATTCCATACATAAACAAGCCGCTTACCACAGACTGAACAAAAGAAATCAAAAAGAACGGAGAAAATAAAGTTCCAGACATTAAGCAGCTGGCAACAGCTTTTATTGCAGTAAGAAGGATAAAACTTAACGGATCAAGTGAAAAAGACAAAAGAATTACTACATTTCCAAGACCAAGCCTGAAAAACGGCAGAAACCGCGGCAGCAGAAATTCAGCATATGAAAACAGCAGTGTAAGCGCAGACAGATAGGCAATACGTTTTTTATTCTGAGACAGCATCAAAATCTCCATAATTTGCAATGGTAATAATAACTTTATTTGGAAGACAGATTAAAGGACTTGTCCAGCCTTGTTCAACACACGTTTTATTCGGACATGGAGAATCAATTATATGCACCTTGCCGTCTTCTATTTGAAAAGTTGTAGTTCCAATGACACCTTCTACTTCGTAAATGCCATTTTTCATTTGAAATTCATATTCATTGCCATTTGCAAGAACCCTTACAGTGCTTCCTTTTTTTGTAAGTGAATTTTTTGTAAGGAAAATGCCTGCAGCAAGAATTGCCGCAAATATAAAAATGTCTAGAATTTTAAAACCTGGATTAAACTTTTTCAATTAAACAAACCTCTCGCTTAATTTCATTCACTGGACAGATGTTTTTAAGTGCCTGCACAGAATTCCGCCAAAAGAAAATTGCAGCGACGTGCGCACAGAGCCGTGTTTTGGATTATATATCATTTTTGTTTTATAATCAGAGTATTCTTATATATACAGAATTTTTAGATTTCTTCAACCACATCATCTAATTCATAGATTACTTCAAGATAAGACCGCAGTTCAAACATAATATCAACCAACGTTGGATCAAAATGACTGCCCCTTGATTCTTTTAAGATTTTAAAAGCCTCATCAATAGAAAAAGCCTTTTTATACGGTCTTTTGCTGCATAATGCATCAAAAACATCTGCAATTGCCATAATTCTTGCAGAAATCGGAATTTCTTCACCTTTCAGCTGTTCAGGATAACCAGTTCCGTCCCATTTTTCATGATGATAAAGACAGACATCAGAAGCAATGTTTACAAATTTGTCATCTTCTACATTCTTCAGCGTGCGTTTTATGATGCGTTCGCTTTCAACAGGATGTTTTTTTATTATTTCATATTCTTCGTCCGTTAATTTTCCGGGTTTTGAAAGAATGTAATCCGGCACGTTCATTTTTCCAATGTCGTGCAGAGGTGCTGCAAGTATAACATAATGCAAATCTGAAAGCGAAATGATGTCTGTGTAAATTTTATTCTGAATCATGTAAGTAACCATGTGCGACACAATTGCACTTGTGCGTTTTACATGTTCGCCTGTCGTACCGTCGCGCAGTTCAATCAAATCTGCAAAACTGTATAAAACTCTTGTCTGCATGTCGCGCCTTTTTATGTTATGCGCAATAAGCGACTTTTTAAATCTATACGTCTGCATCGAAGAAATGCACAACAGGGTTGTCATTGCACCAAATTCAAGCAGCAGTGCAGAACCAGAAGAAATTAAATAAAACTTTTTTGTTACGCCAAGAGAGAAAAATTCAATCGTTTCGTCACTTATCAAAAACCAGGCAGTAAATGCACTTATAAAACTGATAATGCATGCCCAAAACGAAAACTTCGGGTCAAAATAAAGAAAAGTAATAAGCGGCATTACAGAATAAGAAACTGTAATTTTCAAATTTGGATCTAAAGAAAGTGAAAAAACAATGCTTTGAATTGTAATCGCTGCAAAATATTTAAAATACTGCGATTTTGGCTTTTTTTTGTAATAAAACTTCAACGCAAAAAGCAGAATTAAAGACAGCAAAAGAGAAGCCAAAGCTTTTAACGGAGAATAATTATAAAGTCCCAGCAAACAGCCGCATAAAATAAGGGCAGGAACCAGACAGGTTACGGAATATACTCTTACAACAAGCATATTCATTTTTTCTGTATGGCTATCCAAAAAAAGTTTTTCTATTGCATCAACTTCAGCATTTGACATAGCAACTCTTTATAGCAACATGAACTACAGTACAATTACATAAGTTATATAAGTTTTTTTGCATAAAACGAACAAAAAAGTTTATATACATAAACAAATAATATTATGATTATACACCAGATTTTCTTTTAAAATTGTAAAACTTCAGCAAAATTGCCGATAACTTTGCAAAATTGCAATTTTATCGGCAATTTTCGTGTTGACATTAATCAAAAAAAAAGACAGTCTAATTACGTGAATTTGAAAGAAAAAAGGAACGACGGGCGTTACAAAGACTATGCAAGAATAGACGCACCAGAGCTGTGCGTTTTGCCAGGCATGCTGCTTGATATAAGCAAAACAGGTTGCCGTGTAAAGTTTCCAGTTCCTGTAGAAATTAACGAAGAAAATGAATGTGAACTCAATATTCAGCCTTCATGCAGGCAAGGGTTAAAACCATTTTCTCTTACAGTCAGACCAGTCTGGACAGAAGAAGCAGAAGACAACAATGAAGCGGGTTTTTCAATCATAGGCGCTTCAGACACACGCCGCCTCTCAAGCTATCTTAATGTCCTTCACCAGGCCTCCCTCGATTCTGACGAACTCCTCTTAAAAGAACTATGCCTGTAACCAAGCCGCTGCAAGGCTGTGCATTTCTTGCATTCGAAGAAAAATGTTCATGGCTCATTGAAGAACTCTGCGGATGCTTTGGCGCAAGCAACAGCGATTTAGTACTTTACGGTGATTTGATTTACTGGAAAAATGCACCGTCAAAAAACATTCATCCTTACTGGTGCAGTACAATTTATTTTGAACCTTTTACAGTTTCTTTTAATTCCGTTTCAGAAGCAGCAGCTTCATTAAAGCAGATTCAGCGTAACTGGGCACCTTATCAATTTACACTTTTCAGACGTGCCGCACTAATTCAAGAAAAACTTCCATATATAAACCTTAAACCACGGACATTTCCATACAGCGTGCCGCAGACTCCAATGGGCGCATGGACTCTTATAAATGAACACGAAATAATTGCCTCTGCAAAAACTTCAAGCTTTTTGCCATGCGGACGCATTCAGTTTGTAGAAGACCATGAAAACCCGCCAAGCAGAGCCTATCTGAAAATTCAAGAATCTCTGGTGCATTTTCAGACTTTTTTTGGCGATTTTCCACAAAAAGGCCATCATTGCTTTGAAGCAGGTGCATGCCCCGGAGGCTGGACATACGTGCTTGTTCAACTTGGCTGTTCAGTTTTTGCTGTTGACAGAAGCCCGCTTGTTGACAAGCTTATGGCAGATCCAAAAGTAAAATTTCTTGCCCACGACGCTTTTACACTGAAATGCGAAGACATTGAACCTGTTGACTGGGTGTTTTCGGACGTTATCTGCTATCCGGAGCGGCTTTTGGAATGGGTCAAAATGTGGACTTCAAGGCCGAAAGTTCCAAACATGATCTGTACCATAAAAATGCAAGGTGAAACAAACTGGAACATAATCCGTGCATTCAATGAAATTCCAGATAGCAAAGTAATTCACCTTAATTATAATAAGCACGAACTTACATGGCTGCACAAAGGCAATAAACAAAAACAGCCTTAAAAGACTGTAAAACTGCTTTTTTCAACCTTAATTTTTTTGAAAGCTTCATTTTCTCCTTAAAGATTTTAGATATTTTTTTTACCGGTTATTAAAAAATATGGTATAATAGAAAGCATAAATTAAGGGGTTCTTTATGAATGTTAAAATTATCAATCCATTTTTGTCAGCCGGACTGTCAGTATTTGAAACGATGTTCAACCTTGGTTCAACAAACAAAGAACCTTTCCTGCTGGATGTCAGCATGGGTCATCAATGGGAAATTTCAGGTTTACTGGGCATAACAGGAGACTGCAACGGAATTGTTGCATTCAGGCTTGGACGAACTCTTGCATATAAAATGCTTGAGCTTTCCGGCATGGGCGATATAAAAGACGAAGAAAAAGAAGAAATGGCAAAACAACTGGTTGCCGAATTCACAAACGTTGTTTCCGGAAATGCAATTTCTGAACTTTCTGCCATGAATTTGACGGTTTCGCCGCCAGTAACAATTTCCGGCAGAAACCATTCGATTTCGTGGCCGAAAAATTATCCTGTAATCGCCATTCCATTTGTTACAAAATACGGCGCTTACGAAGTAGACGTCTGCTTTAAATAAGCAATTCAACCAAAAGCTACCCAAATGCCGGGTAGCTTTTTTTACAGATGAACAGAATTTTATACGCGTACATAAAAAGGTCAGATTTTACTGTTAATGGAGCTGGGGAAATTACAACGATATTATTATAAATATCATTCGATGATAAAAAAGAGATTGCCCTAAAATGAACAATCTCTTTTTTATTAATGCGGAATGAATAATACTTGTTTACAAAAGTATTATTCCCGAATGCAATTTATTAAGAATAACAAAATTTCTACCCTGTGGCAGGTTTGTTGGTCTTAATCACAAAAAAAATAAAAGGAAGCCCACAAGTGATAATGCCGCAATTTTCAACATGAAAAATCTCAAAAATAAAGTTAATAGCATATAACATAAAAAACCTCCTGTGCATTAGCAATGAAATATTGATCTCAGCAAAGTTACCCAAAAACTATCATAGTTATCAATAAAAATTTTCATAATAAACCTCCTGTGCAGCTGCAGTTTTTTTTGCTTTCGCTCTGCAACTCACTTTATGGTTTTATTATAGAAATGTGGTGTTGCCAAATGTAGGACAGACTTTTTGAAAGAAAAAAATGTCTGCATAAATAACATCTTCCAATATATATCAAGAAGTTTTTAAGTTATAGACTGAAAAATTTCTTGTTTTTATAAAGTTTTTCAGTTATTATCTCAAATATGAAAGAAGAAACAGAACTTTACAGAACAGTATTCATTGAAAATCTTAAAAAATTCAAAGACGAAAATATCATAAAAATTCTTTGCGGTGTTCGTCGATGTGGAAAATCAACAATACTTAGAACTTATAAAAAAGAACTTCTCTCTCTTGGAGTAAATCCGCAAAACATAATTGAACGGCTTTATTCTTCAATGGAATTTAAAGAAGGTTTTGATGCAGAAGCCATGCACAAAGATTTGCTTTCTGCCATAAAATCCTGTAATAAGGCACAAAAAATATATTTGCTGCTGGATGAAGTTCAGGAAGTTCAAACTTGGGAAAAATGCATTAATTCTCTTTTTGAAAACCAGAATGTAGACATTTATGTTACTGGTTCCAATTCAAAACTACTTTCTTCTGAGATTTCAACTTATCTTACTGGTCGGTTTGTTTTAATTCCTGTTTATACACTCTCTTTTACTGAGTTCATTGAATTTAAAAAAACATTTGTTTCAACTTTGCAAAATGAATCAGACGAAGCTTATTTTGATTTGTATTTAAAATCCGGAGGCTTCCCTTTTATTGCAAAAACAAATCATACTCAGGAAGAAAATTACCAGATAATAGACGGCATTTATTCTACTGTTGTAACTCGTGATATTTCCAAACGTCATAATATTTCGAACATTGAAATGTTCGACCGGGTTGTCCGGTTCATTCTTGAAAATCTTGGGAAAAACTTTAGTGCAAAAACAATCTTTGACTTTTTTAAAAGTCAGCATCGTTCAATTGCCATAGAAACTATCTACAATTACCTTACATGGCTTGAAGAAGCTTTCATAATCTACCGCTGTAACCGCTATGATATTCAGGGAAAGGAAGTTTTAAAAACTCAGGAAAAATATTATCTTTCGGACATAAGTTTTAAATACAGTCAGTTAGGGTATTCTCCCAAAGCAGTTGCTTCTGTACTTGAAAATCTTGTTTATCTTGAACTTCGCCGCCGTGGTTATTCAATTTATATTGGTAAATATGCTGAAAAAGAAATTGATTTTGTTGCAGTAAAACAGAATGAAAAGCTGTATGTCCAGATCTGCCGAACTTTGCCGGAAAATTCAGACCGCGAACTTGCAAACTTAAAAGCAATAAAAGATAACTATCCGAAATATGTCGTAACAATGGATTCTTCTGTTTGCGGCAACGAAGACGGAATAAAAATTGTTCATATAAAAGATTTTTTGCAGAACAAAAACTGATGGAAATTTAAAACAATGACGAACCTCGACGCAGAGCGTTCGAGGTATCGTCGTTCTAAAAGGAAAT
>JAKSTS010000066.1 GCA_024402455.1 Treponemataceae bacterium | reverse complement strand
GCGGAACTCCACAAGAATTAATGGAAAAGAAAGGGGAATATTACAAATTACGCCAAGCTCAATTTGCATAAGATTTTTTTAATAATTGAAAGTATTGAACTTTCGCATTAAATGGTTCACATACTTTAGTTTGGTTCGGCAAAAGGCTATCAGCGCAGCTGATAGCCTTATATTTACTGTTTTGCAATTATTTCATCGCACCACTTGTCAAATTCAGGGTCTTCAATCTGAAATTCTTTGTGTTCCATTATGTATTCAACAGTTTCTCTTATGCCCTGGTCGGCGCGTTTTGTCGCAGCAAAATCTGGCACAAGAGCTTTAAGTTTGCTGCAGTCAAAAACAACAGAATTGGCTTTGTCACCGATTAAGCTGCCCGTAAAATCGTAACTGCTGTGCGAAGCAAGATATGCAGATGAAACATACACAGGTTTTAATTCAACACCCAAAGCATCGGCAATGCATTTATAAATCTGGTTCCATGTCAAAACTTCGTCTGACATAATCTGCACAGCTTCGCCTATTGCATGAATATTGCCCATAAGACCTGCAAAACCTTTTGCAAAATCTGAATTGTGCGTAATTGTCCAAAGGCTTGTGCCGTCTCCGTGTATGATAACAGGCTTGCCTTCTTTTATGCGTTTTACAACCTGATAGCTGCCTTTTTCGCCATGAACACCAAGAGGAACAGAACGTTCATCGTATGTGTGGCTTGGTCTTATTATCGTAACAGGAAAACTTTCTTCGCGATAAAGCTTCATTAAATAATCTTCGCAGGCAATTTTATTCCGGGAATATTCCCAATATGGGTTTGCAAGCGGTGTTTTTTCGCTTATTACAAAATTGCTGCATGGTT
Source organism: Treponemataceae bacterium (assembly GCA_024402455.1). The sequence goes on along the minus strand of JAKSTS010000066.1, from coordinate 8,840 downwards.
TCTGATAGGCCGAAGCAGAACTTATATACATAAACTGTTTTACTTTGCCTTTCAAAAGGCGGTAGTCTCTTTCAAGCTGAGAAGGAACGAATCCGATAAAATCGCAGGCAACATCAAATTCAAGCTTTTCAAGTTTTTTGGCTGCTGTCTGTTCATCATTGATGTCTACTTTTATAAAATGTGCACCTTTCAGACGTTTGTCACTGTTCCGGTTCCCTCTGTTTATAAGATAAACTTCCCAGCCTTTCTGCAAAAGCAATTCTGTAATTGCCATGCTTATTGTTCCTGTTCCACCGATAAACAACGCTTTCATTTATACTCTCCCATATTCAATATGTTTTTATAAGCAAGCCACAATGCTGCTTTTCTTACTGTAAGTATATATCAAAAAAATAATGCGCACTGCTTTTTTACCTGAACAACAAGCTTTTATAAGCCACTTCAAAAGTTTTCAGTTTTTTATTTTTGAAAACCTGAAAGTCAAATCCGGTTCAATAAAAAAATCAAACTGATTTTCAAAAAGACCATTTACAAAACACAAAAGAAGCTCGTAATACGTTGAAACATTTCCGCCGAATTTTTCCCAATATTCTTTATGAACATCTTTTGTTTCTTTCCAGACAAGTTCCGAAGGATTCTGCGAAATTATCTGCTTTGTTTTTTCGTCTGCTGCACCGTCAAGAATAAAAAGCTTAAAAATTTCAAATGCTTCTGACGTGCTGCAAACGCCTTTTACGGCATTTGATTTTCCAACCTGAAAGCAGAACTGTCTTACAGGTTCTAAAAGTTCTCCGTTATGTTTCAAAAGTGAAATTACCGCAAATGCAAAGCGCGATTCTGCAACATGCTCATAAAGCGAAAGAAATTGTTGAGGTGCATTCAGGTCAATCACCTGTTCAAAAGAACCTTCTGGAATTGCACCACAGTTTAAATCTGTTTTGTCCAATAATTCAGATATACCGCATTGTGTTTCGCCAAAATTTGCAATGGAGTCTGCAATATTGTTCAAAAGCTTGATTTTATTAAAAAGCATTATGTTTTTCTGGTCAATTTTGTTATCATTCATAAAATTTTCCGCCTGATTTTCTGCATGTCAAATCAATTAACATAACTTTTTTAAAAGGTCGCCTTTTTTCATTTTGTACCGCAGCCACGCCGTAAAACCGCTCAAAAACCAGACAATGCCTACAGACCACCAGATTCCCCATACATTAATTTTTGGAATTGATGTCAGCATCACAGGTACAAAAAAACGGCCGACAACTTCTACAATGCCGTTAAGCAGTGCAAAGAAAGAATCGCCCATTCCGTTTAAAATGCCACGTACAACATAAATTAAGCCAAGAAAAATATAAAAAATGCTCGTAATCTGCATGGCAAGCGCACCCATTTCAATTACTTCTTTTTCAACGACAAAAATCGAAGTAATTTCTGTTCCAAAAAACTGAATTACTGGAACCATTACGGCTGTAAAAATTGTCATCATAAGCAGTGTACGGTGATAGCCTTGAATGACACGGTCGTTTTTTGATGCACCAAAATTCTGACCTGTAAATGTTGCAAGTGCTGCACTCAGCGTCTGATACGGCTGGTGAATAATCTGTTCTATGCGGCTTGAAGCCGTAAAAGCTGCAACTGCAACAGGACCAAAAGAATTTACAACACGCTGAAGAGCCATGCATGACACAGCAATCATTGAAAATTGAAGCGACAGCGGCAGCCCGAGCTTTATTGTACTTCTTATTGTTTCGGGGTTATAAGCGAGGTCTGCTTTTGTAAACTTGAAATATGGATTAAATTTAAACGCATAACCGACGCACAGAACATTAGAAATAAATTGAGAAATCAACGTTGCAATTCCGGCACCGAACACACCTTTTTTTAATACACAGACAAAAAGCAGATCAAGCCCGGCATTCAAAAAGCACGAAAAAATCAAAAAATACAAAGGTGTTTTTGAATCACCAAGCGCCCTCATCATAGACGAAACATAGTTATAAACAGACACGAACAAAAGTCCGCAGCACATAAGCCTTATATAAATCAGTGCATCATCAAAAATGTCCGCAGGCGTTTTTAAAACTGCAAGTATCGGGCGCGCCAGAACAAAAGCCACAACACCGACAGCAGCAGGCATTACAAGCATAATATAGCCGGTGTTTACAATTGAGTTTTTTACCTGTGCAGTGTCGCCTCTGCCAAAATTCTGAGAAACAATTATGCCGCCACCAGAACCGAAACCATTGCACAATGCAAAAAATAAAAAAGTTATTGAACTTGTTGCGCCAATTGCTGCAAGCGCATCTGCATTTATGAACCTGCCGACAATTATTGAATCTGCAAGATTATAAAACTGCTGGAAAATGTTTCCTATTAAGAGAGGAATAGAAAAAATTAAAATCAGACGGACAGGGCTTCCTGCCGTCATATTCATTGTTCTGTCTTTCATAAAACCACACGCTTTTATTCATAAAATGAATCATCTTTATCTTTAGAATTTTCCATAATATAGCACCGCAAAGAAAAGCATTTTATCAGCCAAATTCCTTATGATTTTTACAAAATTGAACATTTTTCTCCCATAGCACATGCTCAAACTATTGCATAACAAAAACACACCATATAAAATATGATTGTCTTAAAAAATCCAAACTTTTAAGTCTTCCACAAAATTATTGAATATTAATCTGAAAGATTACACAAACAAAGCGAGGATTCAATGAATAAAAAAACACAATTAAATTTCAAAAATCTTTCTAAAGATAATCAGTTTGTATTAATTACAAGCTTATTGTCATTTATGATGAGTCTGCTTTATTTATACAAAGGTTTTAAAGAAGGCATAGCAACACGTACCTGGATCGTTATCGGGTTAAACCTTTCATATATTCCATGTGCATTAATCTTTAAGAAAAAATGCTTTTCATATTTCTATCTTCTTTATTCAGTTGTGCTGATTTTTATAACCGCATTCCATAAAACACTTCTTTATAACAATTTTACATGTCTTTTTATGCTTTTCATCGTCATAATGGTTCAACCCAAAATAAAATTTCAGACCCTTGGAATTTATTTTATTGCGGTTACAATTGCATATATTTTGAACGAAGAACAGTTTTATCATTATCTGCTTCATGTTACACGTGGAGTGTGGTTTTTTTATACTTTCAACACTGTCATCGGTTCAACATACAAACGAAGCAAATTATCGCTGCATGATGATGAAATTAAAATTCTTGCACAGCTAAGCAAAAATCGTCTGCAAAAATCAATTGAATTTGAAGGTTATTCTGAATCAACTATTTACAGAAGATTAAAAGCTGCAATGGACAGAAACTTTATGACAAAAAAAGAGCTTGTTGAGCAATTCAAAAAAGAATATGCAGATCTTTTAAAATAACAGCTTTTCAGCTGAAACTGAAAAAACAGCAGTCCCGCCGCACGAATAAAAATTAAAATGAATAACGGCGGCTGTTTAATTTTCTGTACAAATAAATTCACTGCATTTTTTTTAATTGACTGTTTTTGACTGTTTTTTGACGGTTTCTTCACCAAAAAATTGAGTAAGTTCTCTTTAGCTGAAGTACAAAAACTTTTCAGCAACAAGGAGAATCTTATGGAATCAAAATTATCTAAATCAATTCAGGACCTTTTAAGCAGTCAGCTTCAGAAAGAATTTGAATCTGCATATCTTTATCTGCAGATTGCAGATTTCTATGAATCAAAAGGTCTTTCAGGTTTTGCCTCGTGGTTTAAAGTACAGGCAAAAGAAGAAGAAGATCATGCAATGATTTTCTATAATTTTTTGCACCAGAACAATGCAGAAATTAAATTTGAACCGATTCAGCCAGCTGCACTGTCTTTTATCAGTTTAAAAGCACCACTTGAAAAAGCCTTGAAACACGAAATTTATGTAACTACTTCAATCAACAAGATTTATACACAGGCAGTTCTGGAAAACGACTATAAAACAAAATGCTTTTTGAACTGGTTTATAAAAGAACAGATGGAAGAAGAAAGCACAGCACAAATGCTGATAGACAATTTTTCGCTTTTTGCACTCGATGAAAATGATCATTTATGCAAAACTGCACTTCTGAATCTTGACAGAACTTATGGCAAGCGTGAATACAAACCAAGCAGAAAATTGCGCAGCTGCTGATTTTGAAAATCAACAGGCATAAGATATGCAAAGCTTTTGACTGTTCGATACACCGCAATTTGTGCATAAAAAAACAGGAATGACAATTTTTTAGTCATTCCTGTTTTTTTTTAACCGAAAAATCATAACCGCTTATGCGGTTTATTCGTTTTTAGTAGTTTTCTGCACTTACTTCAAAAAAGCTCTGTGGATGAGCACAAACAGGACATGCAGCCGGTGCCTTTGTGCCTACAACAATATGTCCACAGTTGCGGCATTCCCAGACTTTTACTTCGCTTTTTTCAAAAACAGCTGCTGTTTCTACATTTTTAAGCAGTGCACGGTATCTTTCTTCGTGGCGTTTTTCAATTGCACCAACCATGCGGAATTTTGCAGCCAAAGCTGTAAAACCTTCTTTTTCTGCTGTCTTCGCAAAATTTTCATACATGTCTGTCCATTCAAAATTTTCGCCGTCAGCAGCTGCGCCCAAGTTAGCAGCTGTGTCGCCAATTCCGCTTAATTCTTTGAACCACAATTTTGCGTGTTCTTTTTCGTTGTTTGCTGTTGCTTCAAAAATTGCAGCAATCTGTTCAAAACCTTCTTTTCTTGCAGCAGAAGCAAAATATGTGTACTTGTTTCTTGCCTGACTTTCGCCTGCAAAAGCAGCCTGCAGATTTTTTTCTGTCTGTGTTCCTTCGTACTTGTTCATCTAAAACTCCTGTATTTTATTATTGCATTTCAAATGCAAAAAGTTTCAAAATTTTATAAAGTCCCCTAAAAATTAACAATTTGTGGAGGTTTCTTTATCTTTTTCTTTTTTATTGTCTGAATTGAGTTTTTCAATGCAGCTTTTGCATTTTCCATAAAAATAAATCTTGCAGCCTTCTATAAGTCCATCAATTCCTTCAGAAGCAGCTTTGCACAATTTTGGCAATTTTGCAGGAACCGTTGTGCTCAAATCGAAAACTCTGCCGCAATTATTGCAATAAAAGTGAAAATGCTCACTTGTATCTGCATCAAAATGATCAATTCCATCATTCATATGAAGACGCAGAATCATATTATTGGCAGCAAGCAAATTTAAATTGCGGTAAACAGTTCCAAGACTTATGTTCGGTTCTTCAATTCTTACAGCTTCATAAACTTCATCCGCAGTCGGATGCGTTTTGGTGCTTTTGAGGAATTTAAGGATTAAATCACGCTGTTTGCTGTAATTCATTTTTCTCCAAAAATAGTAATCATTACTGATTTAAATATACTATAATTTTTCAGAAAGTCAAGGAAAGTTTTATAAACATCGACAACTGCTCCTTCTTGACAGAACATTCAAAAAACTGATTTCACAAGATATTACAATTAGCTTCAATTCGTTTTTATTCAGCTAAAATGCAGGATGAACCATTCCGCACAAATAACGGCTTTTGCAAATTTCAGTCTTTTTGCATAAAGTGAAACATTTAGTTTTTTATTCTTAGAATTTAGAGTAGAATGCAAATAAAATATGATATAATCATGCAAATCTACCATGAATTCTACTCAATTCTACTGCCTGTCGGGTGAATTCTTCTCAAAAATACACGATACTAAAATCACAAAGGTTGGCCGTCTGAAAAAACAACCAGGAGATTATTATGTTAGAAAGAGACGAAAACGGAAACATTATTGGAAAATTGCCTGAAACTGCAAAAAAGATTCCAGGCATGGAATTACTTGTTATCCCGACAGAAGGTGCTTTGAGCGAATATTCACCGGAAGCTTACAACAGCGTAAACATGTTCTTTATAAAAGCAGGGCATAAAGCTTTTGTTGATGATTTCTGCAACAGGGAATGGATGGAAGAAAATAAGGCACTCAATGTTACAGAAATTAATGGAATCTGTAAAATTGCAGCAGAAAAAGGTGAAGAAAAAGCTGTTCAGGAAATTACTGACATTCTTACAAAAGCAGTAAAACCAGCAGCAGAAGACACTTACAGAAATCAGATTGAAAATGATACAACACTGAATATCTGTTATCCGGTTGGGGAAAAACACATTCATCTTGAATTGCCATACTGCACAATCGAACAGATTTTTAATTTGAAATAACACTGCGGTGTTTTTAAAGGAGCAGGAATGAACGCCATTAAAACTGGAAAACTCATCTGTACACTTAGAACAAAAAAAGGTTTTACACAAAAACAGCTCGCAGAACAAATAAATGTTTCTGATAAAGCTGTATCTAAATGGGAGCGCGGAGACGGCTGCCCTGATGTTTCTGTAATGCCGGTTCTTGCAAAAGTTCTTGGGATAGATGTAGAAAACATTATGAATGGTGAACTTCCTGCTTCTTCAACAAAGCTTGCAGCTGAATATCCGGATAAAAAAATAAAGCTGTATGATTTTACCCGCCAGGATAAATGGGGTCACGATGAACTTCATACAATTTACGAATTTTTTATGGATTTAGCGCAGAAAATAGAATCTACTTTTGCAGGAATCCGTAATGAAACTTGTACTTTGTCCATAAGTTGTGTAGACCAGCTGAACAATTACGAATTCCAGCGTTCACTTCCATCATCTTGTTTTATTTTTGATTATGATTACAACAATGCAGGTTATGTTATAGAAGTTGACGGCGAAATTGGAAAAACTCTGATTAAGCAGAATATTGAAGAATACAGACAGATTTCAAAATTCGACCTTGATGTAATGCAGCAGTTTTTTGTAAAGGAAGTTGAAAATCTTATTACAGGAAATATTTTTGCCCGTCTTCCAAATCTTTCTGCTGAGAATCAGAAACTTGTGAACAAAATTTTTACTGAAGCAAAAAATACTCCTTCCACATTAAATCAACATCGCGGCGGAATGTGCTGTCTTATTTCAATTGAAATAAACATTGGCGATAAAAAAGGCTGGATGAACATTCAGTTAAGTGCTCCGTTTATGGACAATCTCCGTTCATTTGGATTTTTTGGTTTTGGTTGGAAAGAACCTGAGCTTCAATATTTAAGTGACATCAGTGCGAAAAAACACGAAAACAATCTTACTGTTGAAATAGGCCGTTTTGGTTCAGAACAGGTTTCTCTTGAAATCGGGAAGATTCTTGTGTTTGATAAAAAATATTACGATCCGCTTAATCTTGTTTACGAAAATAAAGTAATTCACACAGGAGAAGCTGTTGTAGTAGATGAACATTTTGGAATCCGCGTATTAGATTTTCCTGAAGTTCCGGACATTACTTACAGCAGTCAGGATTATATTTGTGTTCAGATTGGTGCCTGTTATCATTCAGAAGAAGAAATTTTAAGCATAAAAGAAAAAATTGTTCTCGAATTGGACAGTTTCGTAGGTTACCCAAGCAAAATCATAAAAAATGGAAAAACCGTCGCTTACGGAGAAATCTGCATTGTTGATGATAATTTTGGAATCAGAATTACGGAGCTTAAATAAATGACAAAAAATGAACTTTTGGAACAGATAAATCAGCTTGGTGTAGAAAAAAATATGAAAATCCTTGTTCACACTGCACTTTCTAAAGTTGGACATTTGGATAATGGACCAAAAGATTTAATCGACGCACTTAAAGAAGCTGTTTCTGAAAATGGAATAGTTGCTATGCCGGCGTATAATACAACAAAAGATTACACTCCAAATTTGAGCATAGTAAACGAGACTTTCAAAAAAGATTCAGAAGTGATTTGCACAAATCAAATTATTGCCAGTTTTGCCGTCTGGGGAAACGAAAAATCAAAAATTGCCGGCAACATTGAATACACCGAGGAAGGCCTTTCGTTTGAAAATGGAGAACAAAGCACTTTAGCCCGCCTTTACGAAAATGACGGCTGGAGTTTGATGATTGGAACAGATTATTCAACTTGTACAATCATCCACCTTGCCGAAAACCGCGCAAAATGGCCTGGAAAATTTATTTTTACAGAAAATGTAACGCTCCCAGACGGAAGAACAATTCCTTTCCACGACGTAGCATACCAGGAAGAAGATTTTAACATGATAGGGACAGCCTTCGAAAATCGTTTTTGGGGCGATGATTCAGTCATCCGCTTTGGAAAAATTGGAAACGCAGACTGCCGGCTGTTTAATCAAAAAGTTTTTGTAGATTTTGCAATTGACTGGATGGAAAGAAATAGGAAGTAAAAGTCTGCAGTTATAGAAATTAATATGACTACATAATGACTATACACTAATTTTTTTGTATAGTATAATCATTTTATTGGAAATGCCTGTTCAGGCGGCTTCTCCCAAACACTAACAATCTGTAAAAGATTGATTTTAATGAATGGGAGGCTTTGCGTATGTTTGAAGCATTTATTTTGATAGCAAGTTGTATTGCGTCAATTATTTGTGCAATATATGCAATACTCTCTTACCATAAAAAAGATAAGAAGTAGTTAAAAAGTAAAAGCCGCTCGACCTTCACTGAAGCGGCTTTTATCGACAAGTGGAGAAGTCCAAATGAATGGGCATTTCCTTTCTTTTAATATAACACCTAGAATTATATTCGTCAAATACTTAATCCCTCTACCTTTTCTTCCCCACAAACAGCAAATGGCTTGCACTTCCAAGCAATTCGCGTTTTTCGCAATTTGCAAGGTAATATTTATAGAACAGCTTAAAATCGTGGTCGGACATTTTAAAATCTTTACCATGTTCGGCAAGTTCAAGAAGACTGTCGGTGCCGCAAGTCAGCAAATGTTCAA
>JAKSTS010000065.1 GCA_024402455.1 Treponemataceae bacterium | reverse complement strand
TTGTTCATTAAAGCACCCTGGCTATAACACATTTGAGATATTCAGATTTTGGATAACCAACCAGAACAGGGTGGTCAGGACCTGCACCTCTTTTTTCTAAAATCTGCAGGCTGCGTTTTGCATCATGTGCCGCATTTGCAAGCATTCCATAGAATGTCTGCGCATCAAAAAAGTGCGAACATGAACATGTAATGAGAATGCCGCCTTTTTTAAGAATCTTCATTGCACGCAGGTTAATCTCTTTATAGCCGCCATATGCTTTTTCAATCATGCGCGCACTTTTTGTAAATGCCGGCGGATCAAGAATGATTACGTCAAAAACTTCGTCAGCCTGTTCATACTCTTTAAGAAGATCAAAAACATCAGCACAGCGGCTTTTCATTACTTTTTGTGCATTGTTTAATGCAATGTTTGCATCAACAGTTTTGCATGCATCTTCTGAAATATCGCAGGCGATGACATCTTTTGCGCCGCCTTTGACCATGTTCAGTGCAAATGCACCTGTATGCGTAAAAGTATCAAGCACACGTGCATCTTTAGCAAACAAAGAAGCCATCTTGCGGTTAAATTTCTGGTCGAGAAAATATCCTGTTTTCTGTCCGTTCGCAATATCAACCTGAAGCAGAACATCATTTTCTTTAATTACAATCAACGGATTAAATTCTTTTCCAATCCAGCCAGCCTGTTCTTCAAGACCTTCAAGCTTTCTAACCGAAGCATCACTTCGTTCGTAAATTCCTGTTGGTTTTGTAACAATTTTTAATGCTTCAATTATTTTATCTCTAAAAACTTCAACACCAAGCGTAAGAAACTGAACGACTAAGAAAACACAGCCGTTTGTATCACAATATCTTTCAACGATAAGCCCCGGAATAAAATCAGCTTCAGAAAAAATCAAGCGGTATGAATCGTTTTTGTCATAATAAGCAAGCCGAAGCTCAAGAGCCTGTTCAATTCTCTTTACAAAAAATGAAGTATCAAAAAACGAAATGCCTTCCGGTGTTGCTGTGCGTGTCAAAAGTCTTACAGTAATTTTTGAAGTGCGGTTAATAATGCCCGAACCTAAACACAGACCGCCTTTTGTATAAACTTCAACCAATGTTCCGTCTTTTACATGACAGTCTTTTAATGGAGTCTGTTCAAGTTTGCCGTTAAATTCAGCTTTTACAAAAGCAATTTCATTATCAAAAATCCAAGGAAAACCTTGTAATATCTCTTCTTCTTCTTTTTTATTCAAAAATACACGTGGATTTGTCATAGCAAAGAGAATACACCAAACACAATATAAAAACAATATTTGAAAAGCTTTAACCGGCTGCTTCGGTCATACGACTTATCAAACTGCAACACATTAAACATCGCTTTCGGTTCAAAAAAGATGACATTTTATACAGGACAGCCCAAATATGCAGCATACCACAAACGCCAAACCGTCAATTTGCTAATAGTTAAAAAATCTGTTTAATGTCATTTCAATTCCGGCTAGCTTAAAAACTTTGCTTTTAGAAATGCGGATTCTATGCTATATTTTATACATGAACCGTAATTCTGAAACTGAAGCTACAGTGCTTGCCACAAAACAAATCGGAGAACAAAACAGACTTGTTACCCTATTTGTTCCAAAAGACGGCATTATTACGGCAGTTTTATACGGTGGTCCCAAAAGCAAGCTCAGAGCCATGGTTTCTCCATATCACCGCGGAAGAATGTGGCTGTATACAGATTCAGTCAGACATACATGCAAAATTTCAGATTTTGACGTGCAGAATTTCAGACCAGGCATTAGAGAAAGTCTTTTTAAAACATGGACTGCTTCTTTGTGTGCAGAATTAATCATAAAAACATATGCACACGGAGAAAGCACATATAAATTAGTGCAGGGTTTTCTCGACGGACTTGATATTGCAGATGAAACACAGGCGAAAATCGGGCTTTTGCGTTTTTTGTGGCGGTATCAATGTGAACTTGGGCTGCAATATAATACAGCAACATGCGTTCAATGCGGTGCACTTTTAAGCGGCTTTAAAAAAGACGAAACAGTTCTGCCTTTGCAAAGCATCGGAGGATTTCTCTGCCCTGACTGCTGCAAAACAACAGACACAAAAGCTGCATCAATGAATCCGCTGACAATTGAAGGCGTATTTTATCTTGAGGCAATTGAAAATGCACCGCCACAGGAGGTGCGCCGCCTGAAAATTGACCAGACGACATTTAACAGCCTGCAAGGTTTTCTGTTTGAACGCACAAACCGTGCCGCAGACTACAAATTAAAGACACTAGAAACTTCCAGTTTGATTTTAAAATAAGCATAAGCCGCAAAGGAGGAAAACATGCGGGCAGTAGATTTAATCACAAAAAAAAGAGGAAATCTGTTAAACCCAAAAGGAGAAGAACTTTCAAGAGAAGAGCTTTCCTTTTTGATTAACGGTTACGTTAACGGCAATATTCCTGATTATCAGATTGCTTCATGGCTTATGTCCGTTTATTTTAACGGCATGACATTTCAAGAAACAGGCATATTAACAGACATTATGCTTCATTCTGGTTTAACATTTGACCTTTCTGGAATAAATGGTCCTTTTGTTGACAAACATTCAACAGGCGGTGTCGGAGATAAAATTTCCCTGCCGCTTGCTCCACTGGCAGCTGCATGTGGCGTAAAAGTTCCAATGATGAGCGGCAGGGCACTTGGGCACACAGGCGGAACTCTCGACAAACTTGAATCAATAAAAGGCTTTAATGTTTCGCTTAATCAAAATGAATTCAAAAAAATCTTAAGCGAATGTGGTTTTGCAATGACAGGTCAGACAAAAGAAATTGTTCCTGCTGACCGTCTGCTTTATGCTTTACGTGACGTAACAGGAACAGTTGAATCAATTCCATTGATTACGGCAAGCATTCTTTCAAAAAAAGTTGCCGAAGGTTCAGATGCATTTGTTCTTGACGTAAAATATGGTTCGGGCGCATTTATGAAAACAGAAGAAGCCGCAGAACAACTTGCAGTCAGCATGGTCAACACATTAAAAACCATGAACAAAAAAGCCACTGCCATTTTGACAAACATGAACACGCCTTTAGGCTATAAAATCGGCAACTTCCTCGAAATTGAAGAAACAGTCGAATGCCTTGAAGGAAAAGGCCCAAAAGATGTTATGGAACTTACAAATACATTCTGTGCATGGATGTGTGTGCTTGGCGGAAAAGCAAAAACATTGGATGAAGGTTTTGAACTTTGCAAAAAAGCACTTGAAAGCGGAAAAGCTCTGGAACTTTTCTATAAAAATGTAGATGCACAGGGCGGCAATGCAGAACAGCTTCAAAAAGAGCTTGGTAAAAGGCGAAGCAAATATAAAACAGAAATTTTTGCAGAACAAGACGGCTATCTTTATGTTGAAGCTTACAAAACAGGCATTGCAGGCTGTTCACTTGGTGTCGGCCGCAACAAAACAGATGAATCTGTCTGTGCAGATGCAGGCATGATTCTGCACAAAATTTCAGGCGACAAAGTAAAAAAAGGCGACCTGATAATGGAAGTTTTCGGCAAATCTGACGAAAGCTTAAAAACTGCTGAACCTATCTTGAAAAGTGCACTTACATACAGTCAGCAGCCGGATGAAAGAATGAAAAAGAAGCTTATTCTAAAGACAATTGAATCTTAGTTTCTTATTTTGACATAATTTTTATAAACAGGTTAAAGCTGGTGCGTTTATATCTTATTTGCACAAAATGATATAAAGCACCAGTTTTTTTTCTTCAGACACAAACCTCATTTTTAGAGGTTCCATTTTTTGCCAATATCCATTATATTTTTATATATGAAAATTTGGGAAAAAAAGGAAGTTGCCCGTGAAGTGGTCAAAGAAATTCATGACCGCTATCAATGTGATGCATTGACTGCTGCAATTCTTGCACGCCGTGGCATTACAAACGGAAATGATATACTTTATTTTTTAGAAAACGATTCGAGATACCTCCACAGTCCATTTTGCTTTTCGTCAATGGAAGATGCAGTTGACCGCGTTATAGATGCAGCCGAAGAAGGCGAAAAAGTCCTGATTTTTGGTGACAGAGACGCAGACGGCATTACAAGCACGACAATTCTGTATGAAGCACTAAAAGACATGCAGATTGATGTAAGCTGGAGAATTCCACAAGGAGATGATCCTTATGGACTTACAATACAGGCTGTTGATGAATTTGCAAAAGATTATGGCTCGTTAATCATAACGGTTGACTGCGGCATTGCAAACAACGCAGAAATAGCTCATGCAGCAAGACTTGGAATTGATGTCATTGTTCTTGACCATCACAATCCGCAGGAAGAACTGCCCTCACCTGCAATTATAATAAACCCAAAAGTTTCAGCCTCAGGTTATCCGTTTGACGGTCTTGCAGGTTGCGGCGTAGCATATAAATTTATAAGTGCACTAAGATTTTCGAAAAACGAACTTTATAAACAGCAGATTTGTCTTTTAAACGTAAGACCCGTAAATGACGCATTCTGTATTGAAGCATTAAAAATCGTAAACTGCTGCGAAACAGACCGGATTGCCGAAACAATTACACCAGGTCTTGTTTCTATTACACAGACACGGCTTCTGCCGTTTCTGCAGGGTCAGCAGATTTTTGTCTGGGACGCAGACTTGCAGAAAAAACAGCTGTCTAAGATTTTTGGAAACGGCGTAGAATTCAACATGATGGACATCAGACCGGAAATTGCAAAAACAATTCCGAGCGTTGCAAACATGAGTCTTTTGCGGCTTGCACCAAAATCAAAAATTGCAAAATTTTCAGAAAAGACGACATCTGAACTTGACGGTTTTTTCAACATTTTCATTACTTTCATTCAAAAAAAGATTTCGCTTTATTCGCCAAGAGATGAACAAGATCTGCAGCTTGTCTGCCTTGCAACACTTGCAGATTTGATGCCTTTAAAAGACGAAAACCGCATACTTGTAAAGCTAGGGCTTGATGCAATGAACAAAGGCAAAGTCCGTTATGGACTTTCTGAACTTTTTGCACGGCAGAATATACTCGGTAAACACTTAGGCACAACAGATTTAACATGGAATATTACGCCTGTTCTTAATGCCGGCGGAAGACTTGGACACCCGGAAAAAGGCGTAGAACTTTTTCTGGAGCAGGATCCGCTGAAACGTGCAGAACTTGCAGACCAGATGATTCAGTTCAACAAAGAACGAAAACAGCTTGGTCTTGATGTATGGCCGGTTGTTGAAAAAAAAGCCGCAGAATCACTTGAAAATTTTAACAACAGTCTTGTAGTTGCCGTTGACGAACATGTTCACCGTGGCGTAACAGGCATTCTTGCAACAAAACTTGTACAGTATTTTAAAGTGCCTTCTATTGTAATTGCATTTCTAGACGAAGAAAATGCAGTCGGTTCAATCCGTTCAACACGCGGTTACGATGTTTCTTCTCTGCTTGAACAGTGTGCTCATCTTTTAACAAATCATGGCGGTCATGCATATGCAGCAGGTTTTAGCCTTGAACGCAAAAACATTCCGGCATTTCTTGAAGCTGTAAAGCACATTGCATGCACAATTGAGTTTACACAAAGTGCAGACGAAGAGCACATTTTAATAGATGCTGAACTGCCGCACAATTATATGACACCAGATTTATTAAAAATTGTTGACCGTTTTGAACCTTACGGCGAATCTAATACAACTTTGTGCTTTATGGCTAAAAATTTGAAACTTATCAGCGCAGACATTATGGGCAAAGTTGAAGCAAAGCATTTGAAACTTACGCTTGGTGCAGGCGCAAACAAATGGCCGGCGCTTTACTGGAATGCAGCCGAAAAATTAAAAACCGAATTTGATATCGGTGATTCGGTTGATGCCGTTTTTACAGTCGGCAGAAACTGCTTTAACGGCGCAGAAATTCCCCAGCTTACAATTACAGACATTCACAAAAGTGAATAAATTAATGCTGTTTTGGTTTTAATAAAAGGAGATTTTGAATATTATGAAAAAAACAAGCGCAAAAATAATTTTGTTTTTAACTGCATTCATTTTTTCGTTTAATGTTTATGCAGAAGATTTTGCATTCAAAACAAAAAACGGAACAGTATCAATAAATGTTACTTCAAAAACGTATCCGGGCAATGTTGTTTTTATAAAACTTGCAGCAAATAATGTCAAAATCGAAAATGTAAAAACAACGCTTATCCGCGTTGGAAACACAAAAAGCATTGCGAACGGCACATGCTATGCACTAAAAAACAAACCTGGAACATATCTCTGCATTCTGCCAATTGATTCACTTATAAAACCGGGAGATTTCAACCTGAACATCACAGGTTCATTTGGAAATGTTCCATTTGAAAAAAGTTTTCCTGTTTCAATTTTAGACAAAGATTTTTTAAGCGAAACACTTGAATTAAATGAAACAAACACAGCAATAAAAACAGACACTTCAACAAAAAGAATGGACCAGATTGACAGGCTGAATAAAATTCTTTTTTCTACAGACAAAGACGCACAATATATGAGCGGAACTTTTTCATATCCTGTAACATCAACAAGACGCACAGCATATTACGGCGACCGCCGTGTATATGCCTATTCAAACGGCAAAAGTTCAACAAGCGTGCATTATGGCTACGACTATGGCGTTCCGACTGGAACAGTTGTTTCTGCATGTGCAGACGGCAAAGTCGTAATGGCAGAAGACAGAATCTCAACAGGCTGGTCTGTAGTCATTGAACATATGCCAGGTCTTTATTCGCTTTATTATCATATGAGCAAACTAGAAGTTGAAGTCGGACAATCTGTAAAACAAGGCGAACGGCTCGGCTTATCTGGCGCAACAGGTCTTGCAACAGGTCCACACCTGCACTGGGAAGTGCGTCTTTTAGGCACAGCAATTGATCCGGATATTTTTATTTCAACACCGGTTTATTAAAAATAATGACAAAGTTTTAAAAACTTTGCCCTTATTTTTAACCTGCATGTCAAAATCAAGTTTTTCGGTTTAATCCGGAAGAAGCGAAATTGTACCGTCGCTTGCAATGTATATTGCACCAATTGTGCCTTTAGGCATAGCAGTAAGCCTTACAGTTTTTATGCTTGTATATTTTCTATAAAACGGAAACTTTGATGAAGTAAATGCAAACACACATAAACGCTCGATATCCTTTACTTTCTGTGGCTCTTCACCAAAATTTGAATAAATTCTGCAAATTCCGTCCATTAAATAATAACGCTTTAGTTGAACTCCACCTTCTGAATAATCTGAATATATGCGGACAGGAAACTGCATGACGGTTTTTCCAAATTTTACTGTAGCAAAATCAATATACAAAGCGCCGCCGTTCCAGGACCGTTCAATTGAAGCAATTTCCCTGGAATTTTTATCATACAATGAAAAATGACAGCTGACTGTATCTGAACTTGAACCATAAACCAAAAAACGCGCAGGCTTTATTGCAGGCACAGTTCCTAAGCGTTCTGCAGCTGCCTTGCACGAAACAAATTGAAAGCTATATGCAATAACACAGCCTGTTAAAATGGAAATTAATAAAAAGACAACAAATAAAAAACTTGTTTTCACATACGAATTCATTATTTCACCATTTTAAGAAAACTTTCTTCATCAATTATTGAAATGCCATAGCTTGAAGCTTTTTGATTTTTAGTCGAACCAGAAGATGTGTCATTTGTTACAAGATATGTTAAATCTTTTGTTACAGAAGATTTGCACGTGCCACCGTTTGCTTTTACCAAAGCTTCAGCCTCTGCCCGTTTCATTGAATGAAGCTCGCCTGTAAAACAGAATGACATGCCTGAAAGCCTAAGGTTCTCTTTTGAAGCAGATTCAATCAAAATTGTTCCTTCCGAAACAAGAGAATTCATTTCATCTGCATAATCTTTTAGACCTTCGGCAAGCGTATGCGAAGTAATGTCTGCAAAACCATAAACAGCCGAGAAGCCATCTTCTGTTGCGTTCTGCAATTTTTCAAGCGAATCAAAACCGCCGGCAATAAGTTTTTCAACCATTGTTGAACCAATTCCTTCAATATCAAAACCGGCAATAAAATTTTCAAGGCTTATTTTTCTGCTTTTCTCAATTGAAGCAAGCACTTTTTTTGCACCAAGAGACTGTTTATCTTTTTCAAGACTTTCTTCATTTAGAAAATGTTTTGTAAGCGTTGCTTCATTCAGTTTATAAATATCCGAAATTGATTTTACATCACCAGAAGCAAAAAGATCTCTAATCAAAGTTGTGCCCAAATCCCTGATATCTGCAGAATCAATCCATTTTTCAAGCTGATGAAGCACACGTTTTGAACATGATTTATTAGGACAATAAAGTCTTGTTCCTTCGTTTACAAGTTTTGAACCGCAGGCTGCACAAGTTTCCGGCAGTTCAATTGGCATTGTTTCAGAAAAGAGCAGGTTTTTTTTTTCAGACAGAACATATTCAATTTTTGGAATAATTTCGCCGCGTTTAGTTACAACGACATGACTTCCAATTTCAATGCCAAGTTTTTTTATTGTATCTGGGTTTACAAGACTTGCCCTAGAAACTTTTGTTCCGGCAAGTTCAACTGTGTCAAATTCTGCAACAGGTGTATAAGTTGCACCATTTTCATTCCACACAACGCGGCGCAAAATTGATACGGCTTCTTCAAGACTGAACTTAAAAGCAATCTGCTTGTCAGGTCTGTTTCTTCGGGCATCTTCCATATCAATCTGGTTATTTTTTATTACAAGACCATCAATGTCAAAAGGCAAATTTTTGCGGTTTTCCATTACTTCTGCCCTATAATCAATTACATCTTCTGCAGAAACACATATTTTTACAGGAACAGTATTAAAACCCGCTTTAGCAAGCCATTTCATCTTTCCGCTTTCATCTGTAAAAGGCTGTTCATCATTTCCAAAGTCCGAAAAGAACGCATCGTAACAGATAACTTCAAGATATTCTGAACCTTCGCCGTCTTTTCGCTTCATCAAGCCATTTGCAGCATTACGGCAGTTTGTTTTGTCACTAAAAAAAGTTTTATGAACTTCATGACTCATTATTACTTCGCCGCGAACTCCACCTGTATAGGCACCGTCCAAAACAGGAACAAGCCCTTTCATTTTCAAAACATTTTTTGTAATGTCGTCGCCTATTTCACCGTCACCGCGTGTAACTGCTTTTAAAAATTTTCCGGCTTCATACTGCAATTCAAGGCTTGCACCATCAAGTTTATATTCAACAAGATATTCATCATATTTATGCTTTGCAGCCCAAGCTAAAAATTGTTCAGGGTTTGCTGCTTTTTCCTGACTTCCCATAGGAATGCGGTGGCGGGCTTTTTCAAAATTTCCGCCGGAAACAACATCTTTTGCTATATCCGAACCGATTTTCTGTAAAAGTGGATGTTCCGGAGCGAGCTGCTTTAATTCATCCCAAAGAGCATCAAATTCAGCATCAGAAATTTCAGCTTCGCCTGTATAATAAGATTTTTGATATTTTGCAATTTTTTCTGCAAGTTCTTCAATTTTTTCTAATTCAGCCATTGGAACCTCAAAAAAGATTTTCAAGTGATTTTTACGGAGGTTTTGTTCGTTATATTTTTTCAAAAATCAATTCAGAAATTTTTCTGTCAGCAGAAAGACCTTTCTGCTCAAAACGAGTTTCTGGGCGCCATTCCTGATGAGGTGCATAATGTTCGTAACGATTTACAAGGCCTTCGGTTGCA
>JAKSTS010000064.1 GCA_024402455.1 Treponemataceae bacterium | reverse complement strand
GTACAAACAACCTGCACACAGTTTAATTTTTTCATTGCTGCCCTCTAAAAATTAAAATAAATAAACGGGTTATAAGTTGCCTGAATGCAGCTAAGCATTGAAACAACAAACACAAAAACAAGCAGAACAGACTTTGCAGCAGCAAAAACAGTGCAAACCTTTTCAGATTCTGCAATTTTTGGGAATTTTCCACTGATAATTGAACGGTATGGAATGCATGCAAGAACAGCGATAAAGAACACGAAACCGCCGTTAAACAGCATAAACAAAGCCTGTTCAAAACCGGTGTTACCTTTTCCAAACATGCAGCCAAGATAAGTAAGCATATGGCTTACATTTTCTGCCCTGAACATAACCCAGCCGACAACGACAAAAAGAAGCGTAAAAATTCTAAAACAAACAAGTTTAATGCCATTTGCATCTTTTGCTTTTTTTGCAAGCCCAAAAGAACGCTCTATCTGAAGAAGAACAAAATAATAAATGCCCCAAAGCCAGAACGTAAAATTTGCACCATGCCAGATGCCGGTTAACGCCCAGACAACAAACAGATTAAAAACACAGCGCAAACGCCCTGCCCTGTTGCCACCAAGCGGAATATAAACATAATCTCTAAACCAGCTTGAAAGCGAAATATGCCAGCGGCGCCAGAAATCTGTAATTGACCTTGCAGCATACGGATAATTGAAGTTCTCTTCGAATTTAAAACCGAACATTAAACCTAAACCGATTGCCATGTCAGAATAACCAGAAAAATCAAAATAAATCTGCAGGGTGTAGCCTATTGCACCAAACCAGGCGCCCCACACCGTCAAATCAGAAGCCTGCATTCCAAACATTGTGTCTGCAATTATTGCCATATAATTTGCAAGCAGGCATTTTTTGCCAAGACCAATAATAAATCGCTCAAGACCTTTTGAAAAATCATTGAAATTTTCACACCGATTTAAAATCTGGTCCTGCACAGTTTCGTAGCGGACAATTGGACCTGCAATAAGCTGAGGGAAAAGCGAAATATAAAGTGCAAGATTTGCAATGTTTTTTTGAACAGACACATTTCTGCGGTAAACATCAATCGTGTACGACAGAATCTGAAAAGTAAAAAACGAAATGCCAATCGGAAGGGCAATTTTAATTTCGGGCAGTGTAGTTAATGGAAGAATGCTTCTGAAAATTTCAGATAAAAATGAAAGATATTTAAATACAAACAAAAGACCGATATTCCAGATTATTGAAAGTACAAGAAATAATTTGGCTTTTTTTGATTTTTCGCCATTTTTAATAGATGCACTGTCGATTAAAAGCCCAAGAATGTAATTTACCAAAATTGAAAACAACATGATAAAAACAAACACAGGCTCGCCCCAAGCATAAAAACCAAGACTTGCAAGCAGCAGCACTGCATTTTTATAGCTTCTGGATTTAAAACACGGCAGATAATATAAAAACAAAACTGCAGGCAGAAAACCAAAAATAAAAACTAAAGAAGAAAAAAACATAACCAAACCTTTTTATGGAGCAAAATACAATTAAAAATTCAACAAGATATTTTTACATAATAAGACAACATATTCAAGGTGATTTTGCAAATGCTTAAAACTGAAACACAAAAGTTCACACTGGTCTTTTCTGCTGTACTTGTCTTGTACTTTGAAAAATCAACATAATTTTTTTGCGCAGTCGCCCTTCCGCACAAAACCAGACATGCAGCCTGAAATCTTATCAATGAGAATTCTTAAGTTTTTTGTTTTAAAACACAGCGATTTAAATGCTGAAAGAACCTGCTTTAAAATACGGTATTTTAAATAAAATCAGAATTTCCGGCGTTTCGGTTTCAACGGTTTCGCGTTTGGGCTGTGCTACAAAATTGGTTCGGTTCAGCGAAACCTGCCAGTTTTTGCGAAGCAAAAACTGGTTTAGGTTGGTGCGACATGTTACTTGATTTGGACTGTTCTGCTGTAGATTGTCTTGCCATGGATTAAACCCGTTTATTCAAGCCCTAGGGATTTTCTGATTTTGTCATAAGGAACATTATTTTCCCAATTTTCACCAAACTCATTAACCCAATTCTTGCATTGTTTTAGTTCTTCTTCTTGAATACCATCCCAAACCCATTGTATATAATTGTAGATAGATATAACTCTAATAAGACCTATTCTATCTTCTGTGCAAGTGAAGTGATGAGAAAATTCGTTTATTATTCTATCATCATAAAAACAATTATTGTCTTTTAATTTAATAGACTTTTCATAACCTAATAAATATTGCTCTCTTGCAAGTTGCTTTACTAAATTCAAAATTTCATCATAATTGTTTATACAATCAACCATTGTCTCAATTTTTATCCCCAATAATTGACTTAAATCTTGAAAACGTACATGCTTACCATAAGTATTTTTCCAAGATACTTTTGTTTTTTTGTATATAACAGACCCTCTTACTTCAAATTCGCCAATTCTTCTTAAACCTGCATACTTGCCGCCACCTGTTCTTGAATCTATTTGGTCAAATTCAAGTATTCGGTTTCCAGTCAAATTAACAAGATAATGTGTTCCAAGCTTGTCACCCCATTTTTGTTCAATATTTATGAATTCGGGATGTTTCGTTAAAGCTCTTTCTCCTCCAGCACAAAATGCCAATGTAGAAATTATAAACAATAAAATACAATAAACTGTTATTCTTTTTTTCATTTTGTGCATCCTCCTTTTTTCATAATTAATTTTCTTTTTCTGATTTTATTCAAACTTAAAAGTTCTTATTGTGCATTTTAGCGCAACGTTAAAAGAACACGTGCAGAAAACTAACGCGAAGCGGATTCTTTGTGTGCTTTTTGTTTCTGCACATACATGACTTCATCTGCTTTTTTTATGTAATCTTCAAGTGCGGCTTTTCCATCAAAATCTGTGAGGATATATCCACAGCTGATTGTAAGAGGATATGACAATTGCATTGATTCAACCTGTTTTTTCAGGTTTTCATTCATTCTGTAAACAAAATCGTTAATCAAATTTTCATCAGAAGAGACACCAAGAGCAATAAACTCATCGCCGCCATACCGAATTGCAATCCAATTATCAGGCAGCTGAGACAACAAAGCCGCAGAAACCGTTCGTATAGCCAGATCGCCCTGAAGATGACCGAAATTATCATTGATATATTTCATTCTGTTTATATCAGAAAAAACGATTGCGCAGCTTTTTTTATCTTTGCATGCTTTTTCAAATAAAGGAATTCCTATCTGTTCAAGCCCGTGTCTGTTATACAAACCTGAAAGAGAATCTTTTACAGAAATATTTTGGAGCGCTTTATTCATCTCTTCAAGATGATTATTCTGCCTGTATTTTTCAAGATTATAATTCATCTGCATCATATAATGATTATGCGAAGTATCCCTCATTTCTTCGACAGCATCTTTCATGACCAGATAACCGAATAAATTATCATCATAGTGCAGAGAAGAAATTATATATACAACAGACTTATCTTTCTTTTCATAGCCGGGAATTACATCATTTCGATTAAATTCATTGAAATCCTGAATTTCGCCATTTTTCATTGCGACAATACTTTGCATTGTCTTGCTGAAATGTTTTTTTAAAGGAAAGGATGTATCAGTAAAAGCTTTTACAGTTGCAGAATCTAAAACAAAATAAAAATCATCACCTTCATAAGAATGGTTATTCTTATAAAAATCATTTATATCAGCTTTAAAATTAGAAAAATCAGAACGATTAAAAATCACATTTGCAATATCTGTCGTATGACTCAAAAAATAGATATTCTTCATTTCCTGCGAATATGCATTCGTACAAAATTCACGGCGCAATTTTTCAGATTCACTTGAAGCTTTGCAGCCGCAGCTTTCATTCCGTACCCAATTGGCAGAAACAATTATTCTGTTAATCTGTGCTGTTCCTTCAATTTTTTCCAGCAGATGCCAGATTGCAACATAACCGATTTTCTCATAGTTTTGATAGACAGTCGTAATAGACGGATAAACAACATCTGCATAAGAAATTTTATCAAAACCTGTTACAATTGTCTGGTCTGGAATAAAAATGCCTTTATTTTGAAGTCCTATGCTTGCTGCAATTGCAATATTATCATTTGCACAAATAAAAGCATCTGGAAGTTTATCCGGAGAAGCAAATTCCTGTGCAGCTTCCAAAGCCTTGTTATATTCCCAGTCTGTATAACGTATTCTGCTTTCATCAAGCTTAAAGCCATTATCTTCAAGTGCCTGACGTGTTGCTTCTATTCTTTCGTTGGAATCTGCATTCTGTTTTGGACCTGCAAGGAAAACCGGATTTTTTACCCCGTGTCTTTTAATAAGATGAGATACCAGTTCATACATTCCCTGAAAATTATTGACACCAATATAATCAATTCCAGGAATTTCAGCACCGACACTGACAGCATGCACATTATTTTCTTTTAATTTTTCACCAATTTTTAAATGCAATGTAGAAGAATTCAACATAGAAGAAAAAATAATTACACCGTCAAAATCTGTGTAGTCTGTTATGTCAAAAACTGAATTTTCACCATTTGTACGTTCTTTTGACATTCCATAACTTGCGTAGCTTAAAAAGAGAAATAAATCGATATTCAATTCATCAGCACAAGATTTTATGCCTTTTATTGCTTCCGCAACAGAAAGATTGTTCCATCCGTTTGCTAAAACTGCTATTTTTTTCTTCATTAAAAATAATTATATATCATAAAATGAAAATGTGCATTTAAATCTACTTTAATGTCTCAAATATTAAATTCAACAAACCCAAACGAATTTTGTTTAAACGCAGGTCTTTCTCGTTGTTAATGGAAGAACCAGTTCAAAATTGCATTTTTGCCTGCACGAAACATGAGCTTTTATGCTTTGCCTGAACATGCGGCAAATCTGCGGCATGTTTTGTTTTAACATCACCTGTCAAGATTTTAAAGCAGCACATTTTTTTCAATCTGTATACAAGGCATAAAGTTTTACGTAGTTTTTCAGTTTAAAAACAGTGCACAAAACGACTATTATAAAAAAGACCCTGAACCTTATAGAATTCAGAGCCTTCAAAAAAATTATTTCTGGCCATAATAAGCATTTTTGCCGTGCTTACGCTGGTAATGCTTATCAACAACATAATTTGCAAGTGGTTGTGTAAGTGGATTTACAGAGAGCGTAATAAATGCCATTCGTGCAACTTCTTCAAGAACGGCTGCATTATAAACAGACTTATGCGCATTTTCGCCCCATGCAAACGGTCCATGTCCTGCAACAAGCACAAACGGGTTTTCGTGCGGAACCAAAGTCCATTCACCGCGCTTATTCAATGGAAGAGAACAGCATTTTGCAAAATCTTTCGGTGGATTTTTAAAAGTTTCTACAATTGCTTTTCCTGTTTCTGCTTCGTAATCGCCGGCAACAGCTTCGGCAGAAAGCACAGAAGCACAGACAACACCATTCGGAGAATGGTCTGCATGTGTTGTGCCAAATATTGGAATTGAGCGCTGTGCCTGTGCCCACGCTGTTGCAAATGTTGAATGAGTATGTGTAATTCCGCCAACTTTGTCTGCGCTTTCGCCCTGCAGAGCAAAACTGCGGTAAAGCACAAGGTGTGTCGGTGTGTCAGAAGACGGTCGCAAAGTTCCTTCTACACATTTTCCGTCGAGGTCAAGCACAACCATATCATCAATCTGAAGCTTGTCATATTCAACTCCAGACGGTTTTATTGCAAAAACACCGCGGGCTGCATCAAAAGCAGACACATTGCCCCATGTATACATTGCAAGTCCACGAGCTGGAATTTCTTTGTTTGCAAGCCATGCTTCTTCTTTTAATTCTTCATAAGGTGATTTGTTTTTCATAATAACTTCCACAAAATCAATAATTTTTTTTAAGTTTAACAGCAGCTCAAGAAGGTTCATCTTCAAGAGCTGCCTTAATTTTTTTAGTCAACTGAAGTAATTGCAGCTTTTTCCAAATTAAGTCCGCGTGTATAAGAAGCAAAGAAAGCATTAAAGCCGTCAATGTCTTCCTGTGTTGCAGTTACAGACTGAGCGTTGCAAGATGCAAAAACTTTCTGTGCAAGATAATCGCCAAGACTTAAACCGTTTGAATTAACCATATAAGATGCAAGCAAAGCCATGCCCCATGGTCCGCCCTCGCCTGCTGTTTCAAGAGCAGAAATTGGTGTGTGCATTGCAGCAGACATAACAAGGAGACCAACATCAGAAGTTTTAAAGAAACCGCCATGTCCGGTCAATCTGTCAATCTGTACCTGTTCATCATCAAACAGAATGTCCATGCCTGTGCGCAAAGCACCAAGCGCTGTAAAAAGCTGTGCACGCATAAAGTTTGGCAGTGTAAAACGTGCATTTTTTGCACGTACAAACAGAGGGCGTCCTTCGCTCAGTCCTGTCATAGATTCACCAGAAATATAATTGAACGAAAGCAATCCGCCGCAGTCTTTTTCACCTTCCAATGCTGCTTTCAAAAGATTTTCGTAAAGGGTGCCTTTGTCAACATTAAAACCGCATGCGCTCATTGCATCGCCAAAAAGCTTAATCCATGCATCATAATCGCCGGTACAGTTGTTTCCATGTGCCATGGCTGTAAGATATCCTTCCGGTGTTGTAACAAGATCGATTTTTCCGCTGTAAGACTGAGAAAGCGGCTTTTCAAGTACAACCATTGCAAAAACAGAAGTTCCAGCAGAAACATTGCCTGTGCGAGGTGCAACACTGTTTGTTGCAACCATGCCGGTTCCAGCATCTCCTTCAGGAGGTGCAAGCGGACATCCAGCTTCAAGGTCTCCATCCGGGTCAAGGAATTTTGCACCGTTTTCTGTCAACACACCGGCTTTTTGTCCTGCAGAAAGAATTTTTGGAAGCAGGTCACTCAATTTCCAGTTAAAATGATATGAAGACACAAGACTATCAAATTGAGAAATCATTTTTGCGTCATAATTTTTTGTTGCAACATCAACAGGGAACATACCTGAAGCATCGCCGATGCCCAGAACTTTTTCGCCAGAAAGCATCCAGTGTACATAACCAGCAAGAGTTGTAAAGAATGCAGCCTCTTTTACATGCGGTTCATTATTCAAAATTGCCTGATAAAGATGAGAAATGCTCCAGCGTTCAGGAATAGGATAATTGAAAAGAGTTGAAAGCTTTGTGGCTGCTTCACCTGTAATTGTATTTCTCCATGTTCTAAATGGAACAAGCAGCTTGTCATTTTTGTCAAAAACAAGATAACCGTGCATCATTGCACTTATACCAAAAGCTTTCAGTTTTTTAAGCTTGACATCATATTTTTTTTCAACATCTGCTTTTAAGTTTGCATAACATGTTCTAAGTCCGTTATGAATTTCATCAATTGAATATGTCCAGATACCGTTTACAAGATGATTCTGCCAGTCAAAAGCACCAGACGCAATCGGTGTATTTGCAGAATCAATCAGAACAGCTTTAATTCGTGTTGAGCCAAATTCAATGCCTAAAACAGCCTCACCTGCTTTAATTTGTGCAGCTAAAGCTTCCTTTTCCTTTATCATATGTTCCTCCAAGCTGTAAAAATGTATCTATTCGGACACCTGTAAAATTTTATTTTATACGATGCCGCTTGATTTAAAGTTGTCCTGAAAACAGCAACATTCAGAACAGCTCTGTTATATTTTTTAAAATTATAACATTAATATTGATATCAAGAACTGGCAAAAAGCTCTTTTAATTCGTTTTTTGACAATGAAAATCAAACTTTTACAACAACTGTAAACCACAAAATCCATGCTTGATTCTGCCTGAATTTTTCTAAAAACTGGAATTTTTAGAAAACTGATAAAAAAAAGTTGCATTTTTTCAAATTATGCCACTAATATCTATTTTAGAGGTTGTCAAAGAAATCATTTTCTAGTAAAACGATTAACACAATTAATATCACAACTTCTCAATTTTTTAAAGAGGCTTGCATGAATTCTAACATCATAAATCCGATTATGCCAGGTTTTAATCCGGATCCGTCAATTTGTGTTGTTGATGACACATTTTATCTTGTCAATTCAACTTTTTCATTTTTTCCAGGACTTCCAATCTACAAGAGTAAAGATTGTGTAAACTGGGAACAAATTGGAAATGTCATCCACAGAAAGAGCCAGCTTGATTTTTCAAATGAAACATCAAGCCGCGGTTTGTATGCACCTACAATCCGTTACAACAAAGGCACTTTTTATTGCATCTGTACTCATGTCGACAAAATCGGCAACTTTTTTGTTACAGCACAAAAACCAGAAGGACCATGGTCAGATCCGATTGTAATTGAAGGTGCAGACGGCATTGATCCGTCTTTCTTTTTTGATGACGACGGCACAGTCTGGTATGTCGGCCAGCATTTTAACAAAGAAGGTGTCCGCTGGAACGGCGACTGCAAAATCTGGATTCAGCGAATTGATACAAAAACAGGCAAGCTTTATGGTGCACAAACAGACATCTGGAGCGGCGCCCTCAAGAAATGTGTCTGGCCGGAAGGTCCACACATCTACAAAAAAGACGGCTGGTATTATTTGATTCATGCAGAAGGCGGAACAAGCGTTGACCATGCAGTGTCTGTTGCAAGATGCAGAACAATGGAAGGCGAATGGGAAGGCAAAAAATCTAACCCTATTTTGAGCCACAGACAGCTTGGCCTTACAGCAGGTGTTATAAATGTTGGTCATGCAGATATGTTCTGCACAAAAGAAGGAAACTGGCGCATGGTTTGTCTTGGTTCAAGACCATATGGCAAAGGAAAACTTGGCGACACAAGATGCTGCAACATGGGCCGCGAAACATTCCTGGCACCTGTACACTGGGAAGAAGAATGGCCTGTCGTAGCACGCGAAACAGGCTTGATTGAACGAGCATATACACAGGACGGTTTTATCGCAAAACCGACAGCTGAAGAAACAGCCGTTAAACCGCCAGTTATTGATAATTTTGACGGCTTGCAGCTGAAACCATACTGGCTCACTTTAAGAAACAGAAATGACAGCCTTATTACTCTGGCAGAAAAAGATAATTGCCTCAGACTTTATGGAGCCGGCAAATTGACTTCAACAGACGAAGTTGCTTTTGCAGCACAACGGCAGACCGCATTCAGTTTTGAAGCAGCAGCAACTTTTAGTGCAACTCTTGGCGCAGAAGAAGATGCAGCAGGCATTGTCTGCTTTCAAAGTGAAGAATTCCACTATTGTCTGCAAATCTGCAGGAAAAACAGCGCAAATATCGTTCAGCTTGTTAAAGTATGCGGCGGCAAAACAGAAATTATTGCAGAAAGCAGCGAAAAAATTGCTGACAATGCAAAACTTGTATTCGAAGCAGAAGCACAGATGCAGAATCTCTTCTTCAGATACAGCATCAATGGTGCAAAACCTGTTCAACTTGGTTCTGCACAGGATGCAAGCATTTTGAGTACAGAAAAAGCCGGCGGTTTTATCGGAACAATTGTCGGAATGTTTGCTACAAGCAGCGCACCAAAAGCCAAAACATGTGTTGCAGACTTCGAACAGTTTATCTATAAAAACACCACAAACGCATGGATTGATCCGTATCAGTTTTAATCGTTACAGGCTGTTTTAACAGGCTCTAGCTTTTTTAGAGCCTATTTTTCAAAGCAATGATGCAGCTCAGCTTGCGGAAACTCGATTTTTTATTTCTTTCCACTTGAAGCAATTATAAAACAGTTTGCAGGTTTTATCTTCAAGGTACAAATTTAACGCTTGAAAGCGTTGGAACTAATAAGGGAAAGGACAACCCCCTACTCAGAAGCGAGGTTTTTCCTTTCCCTTAAACCCTATCCTTTTCCGGCA
>JAKSTS010000063.1 GCA_024402455.1 Treponemataceae bacterium | reverse complement strand
TTATGCTTTCGCCATAAAACCACAAACTGCTGCCGTTTTTTTCAAACAAGAAATCATTTGCATCGTTCAAGCTGTGCCCTCCTTTAAGCAGAACACTGCATTTATATTTACCTGCAATAAATTCAGCTGCTTTTTCCATGTCTTGTGCAGTTTTAATTTTTTGACCGGCAAGAATTTCTGCTTCTGGAATATTTGGCGTTACAATTTCTGCAAGCGGCATAAGCTTTGCTTTAAGCACTTCAATTGCATCATCACTAATCAATTTTGAACCGCTTGTTGAAACCATTACAGGATCAATGACAATGTTCTGTGCTTTATAAAACTGCAGTCTGTCAACAATCGCATTGATTAATTTTGCAGAAGAAACCATACCGATTTTTACTGCATCCGGCCAGATATCTTCAAAAACACTGTCCAGCTGCTTTGACAAAAAATCAGCCGGCACTTCAAAAATGCCTTGAACGCCAGTAGTGTTCTGCGCAGTCAATGCAGTAATTGCACTCATTGCATAAACACCGTTACAAGTCATTGTTTTAATATCAGCCTGAATACCGGCACCTCCAGAAGAATCGCTGCCTGCAATAGTTAATGCTGTTTTCATTTTTATATCTCCCAAAAATCAAATCATCTTCAAAAATGCTGAAAAAAATCAGACGGCAAAAAACCGATGATATTTTCAGACATTTTCAGTTTCTTTTAGAAAAACCGACAAATCTTCAACATATAAATCTGCATATTTTTTTATTTCATCTGTTGAGGTTTCAAGATTTTCTTTTACAGCACAGACTTTAAAACCTGCTTTTTTTGCTGTTTTAATTGCAAAAAGTGCATCTTCAAAAACCCAAACTTTTTCTTTTGAAACGCCCAGTGCATCAAATGCTTTTTCGTAAACTTCTGAACATGTTTCTTTGCCGGCTTTGCAGTCGTTGCTGGAAACAACAGCTTTAAAATCTGCATTGCAAAGTCTTTTTAATGCAGCACGCGCAAGTCTTTCCATTGAAGAAGTTGCAACAGACATTTCGATTTTGTTTTTTGCAAAATATTCTATAAGTTCTTTTGCACCTTTTTTCAGCTGCACTTCATTCAGATAAAAATCTTCTATTATATTGTTTATTCCGCATAACACTTCTTCAAGTTCAAGCTGCAAGTTATATTTTTTTATAAAATATTGGGCACATTCTTTTATTGAAAAAGTTGCAATTTCGCTGTTGATGTTTTCATCTGGAATAATGCCGATTGATGAAAGATATTTTTCAGGAACAGTCTGCCAAAACGGCATTGAATCAAGCAGTGTTCCGTCAAGATCAAAAATGACACCTTCAATCATTTTGAAACCTCCTGTGCAGTTTTCAGCAAAAGCTGACATTCGGCTTTAATGTTTTTTGCAGCAAAAATTGCAGAAACAAGTGCAACACCAGCAATTCCAGAACCTTTTAATTCTTTCATGTTGTCTTTTGTAATGCCGCCGATTGCAACGACAGGAATTTCAACTGCACTGCAAATATCTTTCAAAGTTTCAAGTTTTACGGCGTCAGCATCTTTTTTTGTGCTTGTCGGGAAAACCGCACCAACACCAAGATAATCTGCACCATTTTTCTGTGCTTCGAGCGCCTGTTCAACAGTCTGCGCAGAAACACCTATAAACATTTTTCCGCCGGTTTTCTGCCGGACTTTCAAAAGTTCCATATCACTCTGCCCAACATGAATTCCATCTGCACCTGCTTCAATGGCAATATCAACGTTGTCATTGATGATGAATGGAACGCTATATTTTCTGCAGAGTTCTTTAACAAGCAGAGCTTCATCCAGAAAATCTTTATAATCAAGTGCTTTTTCGCGAAGCTGAATGCATGTAGCGCCGCCAATAAGTGCATCTTCAATCTGTTCGAGAAGCGTTTTTTCTTTTGCCCATGTACGGTCTGTTACAGCATACAAAAACATTGCATCTTTTATTCTATCATTTGTCATTTGCAATTTTCCTTCTATAAGCATATTCATTAAATTTCTTCAATTTTGGCTTTCAGAATATCTTTTTCTTTTAAGTTAAAAAGGCAATCCAAAAAGTTCTGCACAAAGCTGCCAGATCCTTTTGATTTTTTTTCTGCTTTTTGAGCCGCAACATTATAAACGACAGTTCCTGCAAGTGCTGCATAAAATGGCGGTGCAACATTTGCATAAACACTCATTACACCGCCTAAAGAACAGCCGGCACCTGTTATTTTGGGCAGAAAACTGCTGCCACCGGAACAAAGCAGAACAGTTTTGCCGTTTGAAACTAAATCTGTCTCTCCAGAAACAGCAACTGCACCGCCAGTATATTGTGCAAGCGCAACCGCAGCATTTCTGGCAGACAAAACTTCTTCTGTTGTATCAACACCGCTTACACCGCTGTTTTCTGCCGGGCATAAGTCCCAAAGAGAAGCAAGACCGATTATTTCAGAAGCATTTCCGCGAATGACGGCAGGTTTAAAATCTTTCATCATTTTAAAAAGCTCTGTTCTAAGCGAACCTATGCCAAGACCGACAGGATCAAAAACCCATTTATTTTCAGTTTTTCTAAAAGCGCTGCAGGTTCTTGGAATTGTTTGTGCATAACATTCTTTCATTGTGCCAAGATTAATGTATGCAGATTTGCACATAGACGCAATCTTTTCACCTTCGTCTGCAAGATAAACAACAACACCTCTGCCGCCAGCAGCAAGCTGTGCATTTACCACAAAATTTACTGTTACATCATTTGTAATTGAAGGCGACAAAGGATTTTCTGTGCGTGCTTTCTGCACAGCTTTGCAAACCTCTTTTAATAAAAAACTTTTATCATTCATGAAACTGTCCTTTTAGGGCTTCTCTTTATTATGTTTTTTAATGCATTTGCAGCAACAGCAGCCGCACAAACAATAAGCATGACCAAAAATGTTGAACCCAAAATAAATTCAACGTTCATCAAAAAACGGTACAAAACGAACCCAAAAAACCAGATAATCAGATTAAGCCAGTTAAAATTCTTTTCTGACGAATCATTTTTTATAATGAAATAATCTGCAATCTGCACTGAAACCATAGGCGCAAACACAGAACCGATAAAATACAGGAAATTTTCAAAAAAACTTGTTTCAAGCGATTTTTTCGAAATGATTATTGCAGAAACAACACCGATGGCACAAACTGCACATGCAATAATTTTTTCGTTTAATTTATTCGAAAGACTTTTTGAACTTATGCCGGCAGAATAAACATCAAGATAAGTTGTCGTTGCTGTTGAAAAAACAACAATGATAAATGCCACAATTCCAAGACCGGCTTTTATCATAATCTGCACAACATCATTTTCGCCGGTCAAAATTGCGGCACTAATGCCAATAAAATACATCCAGCAGCTTGTAATAAAATAAACAGCCGCACTTACACCAGAAACCAAAACAGGTTTCTGCGCATTTTTTGTATAATCTGCAGCAAGCGGCAGCCACGAAAGCGGCATTGCGACAGCAAGTTCAACAGCTGCGCCAAAGCTTAAAACTTCGGCTGACGTACACAAAGTTTCAGTATTTATTTCTTTTTTAAAAATTGTAATACACAAAACAACCGAGAGCACAAACAGAAGCAAAAATGCAGCCATATTGAGCCTGTCAAATTTGTGAACATCAACAGCTACCCAAACAACAATCAAAAGACCAATAAAGGCAATCCATAAAAATTCAAAACCACTGCCAAAAACAGATGCACAGCCTGAAGAACCGGCTAGAATCATTACAATAGTCCAGCCTGCAAGCTGAACAATATTTAAAACTGAAAATAAGCAGGCTCCTTTTGAACCGAAACTGATTTTTACAGTTTCCATTGCACTTTTGCCAGTTTTGGCACCAATAAGACCTGCAAGAAAAAACAAAACACAGCCAATAAAATGACCGGTAAAAATTGCCAGAAGCCCTTTTTCAAAACCAAGCGGTGCAAAAT
Source organism: Treponemataceae bacterium (assembly GCA_024402455.1). The sequence goes on along the minus strand of JAKSTS010000063.1, from coordinate 5,981 downwards.
AAGTTCCAGTTAGAATTTCAGAAATTGAAACACCAGCACCAAACCAGATAAGTGCATTGTGGCGCAATTCACCAGCATTTATAACATCAGACAAGACAGAGTTTTTTTTCTGCATAAAAACCTCCTGTACGCAAAAAAAAAGAACTGCCTGATTCAGACAATTCCTTAAAAAAAGCTCCATCAAACTTCCTACGCCGGCATTATCCGTATCAGGTTAAAGGGTCAAAGTTTAATTACTTTATCTCAGCCCGAAACACGAGCACCCCTGTGTACAGCCATAATGTAACAAAAAATACATTCTTGTACAAGTACAAATTTTTTTAACTTCAATGGATTTAAGTTCAGAGGTATACACAAAGCTGCGCCTGAAAGTTGCTGGAACTTTCCAAGGGAAAGGACAAACCCATAACCAGAGTTTTTGCATAAATTTTTGCACATACTTTTGCCCATAATGTAGAAGCAGAAATTGAAAAGCTGAACTCCATGATCAAGGCAAGAATGACAGAAACAGAAAAGCAGAAAAAGTAAAAAGAGCAGTTCAAACATTTTTTCGTTCAGTTTAAAATACGGTATTTTAAACTGAATGTCCTGACGCTTTAAAATACCGTATTTTAAATGAAAAGAAGTCTTTTTGAGAATAAATACGGTATTTTAAATGAAAAAGATGTCTTTTTGAGAATAAATACGGTATTTTAAATGAAAAAGAAGCCTTTTTGCGAATAAATACGGTATTTTAAACAGAAAAGTCCTTCGCTTTAAAATACGGTATTTTAAATCAACAGCCTCGCCGCAAGCAGCGAGGTTGTTGATTCTTGTTTTTTATAATATTCCAGCCGTTTCATGTACAAGTTATGCGAGTTTGCGTATGAAAACTCGAAGCTATCAGCGTAAGCAGATAGACTGGAACTTTTATATCTGACAGCATAAAATCTTCTTCTGTTATAATCTTTGTTTTTCTTTGGATTTTCGGGACATTACATTTTGCTGCTTACAGGAACCTTTTGAAGCTATTTAAATATTGACAGGTAGAAACATTATACTTAATATGTACATGCGTGTTTTTAATTTCAAATAAACAAAAAGCTTTGAAAAAAAGGAGAATTTTTAATGTTTTCTGGTTGTGTAAATTTACAAAGAGGGGACAAATGTATAGTATTTTTCAAAAAAATTGCTGCCTTTTTTTCTATTGCATTGTTAATATGCCTTCTTGCCTCTTGTGGCGGTGGTGGCGGCGGAGCCACATTATATAACTCTGACGAAGGTCCGCACAATGGCGGCGGCACAGACTGGGGAGCTGGAAACAATACCACTGACAATAATAATGGAAGAAATAATGGCAGCAGCTCAAGCAGAGTCCGCATTACAGGCGGAACAAGCCTGCCAGTTGACCGATATGTTTATAAAGGACAAAGCTACGCTACAGCACAGGAACTGATTGAAATACTGACTTTGGAAGAAAATCTGCCAAACGAAACTCTTATTGAGGTTTATGTGCCAGGTGAATCAACCCCAAGAAAAGCAAAATATGTAAAAACTTCCAGCGGCTCAGCAGTGTTAAGACACCCGTACGCATTAACAATAAAAAGCGATACAGGCGGAATTCTTTATGACAGTGCCGCAGCCTCTCCGCCTGAATATTTTTATTCAAACGAAGGCTTCAGCATGTCTAAATTGACAGCTCCGACAGCTGCGCAACAATTAATAGACGGAGAAACAATAAACTTTCCATACGTCTGGAAAACCAGCAACAATCAGACAATTTTGCCGACAGGTTCATTATATGGCTTTGAAGAGAATGCTGTAATAGTGCTGTCTTCTGAAATACAAAAATATACAGTTCAAGAATTCAATGGATACCAGACCCTTTTTATTTCAAGTAACAGAACTGCAGGTGAAGAAATTGTAATTCCAGCAGGCACACCTGCATTTACAATGATTAAATCAGCATCCACAGGCACACAATTTAAACTTGACCTGAAAAATGCAACTATAAACGATATAACGGATGCAAGAATTTCAAGCTGGACAACAGGTATAGTTGCAAATCTGCTTGCTGCAGATATAACCGAGATAAAACTGCCGGATTATATAACAGCATTCGGTAACAGTGCCTTTAGCGGCTGGCCTAACTTAGCAAACATAGAACTTCCGGCAAATATTACATCAATCGGCGATTACGCATTCAATAGCTGCGGTGCTTTAGCAGAAATACAAATTCCTGCAAGTGTTACATCAATCGGAGACTCCGCATTCAATGGCTGCAGTGCTTTAGCAGAAATACAAATTCCTGCAAGTGTTACATCAATCGGAAGCAGCGCATTTCAGAGCTGTTCCAGCTTGAGCGAAGTAACAGTTCCATGCAATGTACTTGATGGTTTTAAAAATGTTAACGCAATTACCAAAATGACTGTTATAAAAAGTGAAACTTCCTCTAGTATTGATGCAAATGCCTACAGCCATTCCGAATCAAACTCCATGCGCTTAAGTGAACTGATTATTGCTGAAGGAATTATCACGATAGGACAAAACGCATTTAAAAACCTTTCAAACCTTCAGATACTGTCTATTCCATCGAGTGTCACAAAGATTTTTACCGGCGCATTTGCTTCAGCCTTTGCTAACTGCAATTTAAATGTTACATTCAACAGTTCAAAGAACCAGATTGAATACTCCGCTAGGACTATGCAAGCACTAGATCGTGGAATATTTGAAAGAGACTATAATAACGGTCATACCAAACAGGCTTATGCAACATTTACAGATCAAAATGCACAGTGGGACAATTCAACTTATGACTGGACTGCGCTTTGATAAAAAAACACAGTCAACGCAAAGCCATCTGTGCAAACAGATAGCTTTGCGAAGCTGTCAAAAAAAAAATTGAATACAGGCGCCACTTTCAACTTAAATTCGCATTGCCTGCAGTATGCCTGGTGCAGTCAAGCTATTAAGCCATCAAAGTTAATAAATCCAGCAATTTTCGCCGCATAATCCATAAAAACATTAAAGGCTGCCAGCATAACTGACAGCCTTTAATAAAAACGAATGCTTTTCTGAAATTATTTTTTTACAATGAAGAAACTGCCTGAAAACCATTGTCTTTCAAGACTTTCAAACCTGCATCTGGATCTTCAACTTTGAAGATAATCACAGTGCTGTCTTCGGTTACTTCAAAAGAAGCATACAAATATTCAATATTTATGCCGTTTTTCTGAAAAAGCACCATTACATCATGCAGGCTGCCAACCTGATCAGGAAGTTTTACTGCAAGCACTTCTGTTGTTCTTGTTGTAAAGTTTGCTTTTTTCAGCACATCAAGAGTCTTCTCAGAATCGCTTGTAATCAATCTTAAAATGCCAAAATCGGCTGTATCTGCAATTGAAATAGCACGCAAATTTACGCCGGCTTCTTTTAAAACACGGGTAACTTCAGCAATGCGGCCTGTAGAGTTTTCCAAAAAAATTGATATCTGCTTCATTTTCATAGCACACCTCTTGTTGTTCTGAAATATTTACAGCCGGCAATTATTGTGAAAAGCCTTGCACGGCTGTTTTAGGGAACAGGACAACCTGACAAGCACAAACTTATCAGATTGTCCTTCCTCGTATTTGCAAGCCTTTCAATTATCTAAAGGCTCTCTATATTCTAAGCCTAAATTTTGCGTTTGTCGATAACACGTTTAGATTTTCCGGTAAAACGTTCAATAGATTTTGGTTCAACCAGTTTTATCTTTAAGTGAATTCCAAGCTTGCTCTTCATTACAGCATCAATGTTAGAACGAAGTGCTTCAAGGTTCTTTGTTTCATCGCTAAAACAGTCTGCACTAACTTCAACCTGAAGCTCTGCTTCATCAAGATGTGTAACAGGGTTGCGGTCAACTGTAATCAAATAGTTCGGTTCAACACCTTTTATGCCGACAAGAGCATTTTCAACCTGACTTGGGAAGACATTTACACCGCGGATAATCATCATGTCGTCTGTACGGCCAAACAAACGGTGAATTCGTCTTGTTGTTCTGCCGCAGGAACATGGTTCATTCATTATGTATGTAATGTCGCGTGTGCGGTAGCGGATAAGCGGAGTACCCTGTTTTGTAAGTGTTGTAAATACCAGTTCACCCTTCTCACCTTCCGGCACAGGTTCACCTGTTTCAGGGTTGATGATTTCAGGATAGAACATGTCTTCGCTTACATGCATGCCGTTCTGTGCTTCGCATTCACATGCAACGCCCGGACCTGTAATTTCTGTCAAGCCATAAATATCATATGCCTTGATTCCCCATGATTCTTCGATTTTCTGGCGCATGCCTTCTGACCATGGTTCTGCACCAAAAATACCGGCACGAACATTCAGCGATTTCATATCAATGCCAAGTTCTTTTGCACGTTCTGCCATGTAAAGTGCATAAGACGGTGTACATGTAAAAATCGATGATTTAAAATCGCGCATCATTGTAAGCTGCTTTTCTGTGTTGCCTGAAGAAATCGGAACGATTGTAGCTCCAAGTCTGCGTGTTCCATGATGCACACCCATTCCGCCTGTAAACAGACCGTATCCAAATGCATTCTGAACCGTGTCGTTTTTGCAGGCACCGGCACCAGACAAAGAACGAGCCATTGCTTCTGCCCAGTCATTTAAGTCGCTTTCTGTATATGCATCAACAACAGGTGTTCCTGTTGTTCCAGATGACATGTGAACTTCCACAATTTCTGCCTGTGGAACAGCCAATAATCCATACGGATAAGTTTCACGCAAATCAGACTTTGTTGTAAAAGGAAGTTTTGCAATATCTGCCATGCAGGTAATATCAGATGGTTTTACGCCAACTGCATCAAACTTCTGCCTATAAAACGGAACAGCATTATAGACATGCTCAACAAGGTTTTTTAGCCGTGCAAATTGCAGTCTTTCACGTGCTGCTCGATCCATACATTCTTTTTCAGGATTCCAAATCATAATGCGCTAATGTTACAACTTTTTGCAACTTTATACAATAAGAATGAATAAATATTCTATATTCTTTAATTTTTATGCTTTATTAAGGGAAAAATGCGGAAATAAAGAAAGGTTTATATAAATGATAATGTCATACGGTTTCAAAAAACTGAATGAAAAACCGTCAGATTTTTTTTGAATCCGTATGACATTTTTAGTATTCAGCTCAAATTTCGAGTTATAAAATTCATAGTTGTTCTGGCATTAATAAAAGCAATCTGTCATCCCGAATTTAGTTCGGGATCTCATTATTTTGGCAGATTTTTCTAGTTTGCAACAGCAAACCAGAATCTATCATTGCAGTCTATAGCCAAGATGCTGAAATAAATTCAGCATGACAGAATTTTACATCGCTTTTATTAAAACTCAACATTCAGGTTATTTAAAATTGCGGTTATTACTTTAATTTTGCAAGAACTTTTTCTGCAAAAAATGCATCAAAATTTTCGCGTGTAATGCCTGTTACGATTTCATCGTCGATTTTCATATTTACACCGCCAGAAGCACACTGGCCAAGACAGATTGAACCTGCCAAAGTTACTTTATCATCAAGTTTGTTTTCGCTGATTTTAGCCTTAAGCAGGTCAATAATCGGTTTTGAACCTTTTACATGGCATGAACTTCCCATACATACTGCGATTGTCATTTTTGTTCCTCCAAAAATATTAAGACAAACTAAAGGAAGGATGCTGCCCTGTATTTCTGCATGAATGCAAATTCGGGCAGCTCCCGGCTTTCAAATATCAGAAAGCTTTTTTAATGCTTTCTGGATTTCCGTGTGCATAAGTTGGCAGCAGTTTTGGAGAAACAGCATCTCCACTGATTCCAGCCTTTGCACGTTCGTTTTCAAAATCTTTTACATGCTGCAAACTGAGTTTTGCAGGCATTTTGATATCTTTGAAAATCTTTCCTGCTTCAATTCCAGCTTCGCGGCCGAAAACAACAACATCAAGATCGGAGTCGGAAGTGGCTTCCCCACGGGCATA
>JAKSTS010000062.1 GCA_024402455.1 Treponemataceae bacterium | reverse complement strand
GACCGCATTGAACCAAAGAAGCACATGCTCGACAATTACCCGGAACTTCGCAACATGTACAATGAAAACGACGGAAACACAGAAGTGCTCTATTTTAAAAATGCAACGGCAACTTTCTCAAGTTTTCAGGCTGCACCAAAAGTCGTTAAATTTTAATATGCACTTTTGCTTTTTGCAGCAGACACAAATTAAACTGCATAATCTATGCAATGCATTTATAAATTTTAATTTGCACTATTCATGGTTCGCCACCAGCAAGTTTTAAAAGGAGAAATTTATGGTTAAGCACATTATTTTATGGACATTAAAAGACATGCCAGAAGCTCAAAAAACAGAAGTAAAAACAGGAATTAAAAACGGACTTGAAGACCTTAAAGGAAAAATTCCAGGACTTGTTGATATAAAAGTAAACATTTCCGGCCGGCTTGACTCTTCAAATGCAGATTTGATGCTCGACAGCACATTTGAAAATGCAGAAGCATTGAGCGGATATGCAAAACACCCTCTGCATGTTGCAGTTGCAGACAGCAAGGTCCGGCCTTTTACAGCAGCCAGAACATGCCTCGATTTTGAACTTTAATTTCTGCACCAAAACAGCAATCTTTTTTCAGGAGAGTTTTATGATTATTATAATAATTGCAGCAGCAGTTTTTTGTTTTTTCTTATATTTAAAAGCTGCTTCAAAAAAGAAACAGCCGGTCAAAACACAAGAGGTTGCTTCAACAGCAAAACCAGAAGAAATTGAAAAAATCATAAATCTGATAAAGGAAAAAACTGAAAAAAAACAGTACGCAATTGAAATTGAAGAAAACAAAGTGCCTTCAATATTCGACAGCAAATTCGGCGGCTATCCTTACTGGGATTTTGCAAAAGAATATCCTGTAAATGAAAGCGGAGAAAAAATGCAGCTTTTAGCGCAAATTAATTTTTCAAAAGAAGCATTAAACGATGAACTGCTTCCTAAAAAAGGCATGCTGCAGTTTTTTATTGCTGCAAATTCAGACTATATGGGCATGGACTTTGATGACGAAACAAACCAGAAAGATTTTCGGGTTGTTTTTCATGAAGACATAAACGATTCTGTTTCGGTTGAAAAGGTTAAAGAACTTGGAATGATACCCGGCTTTGACAACGACTCAACGCCGGTTTTAAAAGAATGTGCATTCAAGCTGAAAAAAGAACAGGCTTTTATTGATCCATCTGACTATGATTATTCAAGCATTCTTGAAAAAACAATTGCAGATGCAGGACTTGATAAAAATCTTTGCGACGATGACTCTTTGAAGGAAAAACTGCATGAATCGCTTTGCAAAGAAACTTCGTCTGTTTTAGGATATCCGTCTTTTACACAATCTGACCCAAGAGAAAATCTAAGCGAAGATGACGCTAAATATTTTGACACAGTGCTTTTGAAGATGAATTCTTTTGCAAATTCAAATTACATCATGTGGGGCGACATGGGAATCGGCAACTTTTTGATAAACAGCCAGGCATTAAAAACATGTGATTTTTCAAAAGTTCTGTTCAACTGGGACTGCTATTAAAAGCAAGTGTCTGGAAACTCCAGCAGGTTAAACCGGTTTGCGCTTTTTGCAAACCGGAATCTTTGCAGAATATCTTATAAAATTATGAATAAAACCAAAAAATCAAAAGATTATCTTTCCTTTAGTTTTATTCGTTCCTGTATGCTTAATGTTATAAGCTGTGCATACATTTTCAAAAGGCTTACCTGCTGTTCATTGAATACACTCAATTCTTTTGCATCACCAAGCTCAAGATAACCCCAGAGAGTTCCGTCTATATGAATTGGCAGAGAATAAAGAGAGAACAACCCTTGTCGCTGCAGAAATTCTTTATCGACTTTAGATGTGCCAATTCCAATAGAAAACGGTTTGTTCTTGCACATTGATTCAAACCATCTTTCGTATTCTTCTCTGTAGATTTTTTCTATTAAGCGTACAGTACTGTTGTTTTTGGGCATGTCTGAATCAAGCCATTGATAAAGCATAACCGAATAGCGCTCGTTATCATCGTCATAATCAATCTGCCAGATTGAAACAGCATCAATATCCAATGCAGACGCAATGACTGCCAGTGTTCTTGAAAGACGTTCATCAAAAGAACCAAGCTCAGATGAAATAAGAAGCGTTGAAATATTATTAAGACTTGCCATCAATCGCTTTGTCAAAGCCAGTTCCTGCTTTGCTTTTACTTCAGCTTCCCTGCTTGCAATTTTTCCAATAATTTTTTCGTTTGTTCCGTCCTGGTTTACGACATGTTTTCCATAAACGACAACAGGCAATTCGCCTTTTTCGTTATGATGCAGCATAACTTCATTGACAAACAAATCTTTTGGCTGCTTAAACAGATTAAAAATTATATTCTGGTTGTACTCGCGCAAATCGTCCGGCTGAACAAAATGAATGAAAGCACTTGCACTCTGCACAATGCCTTTTGTTAAATCTGCATATTCATTGCCAAGCATTGAAAAATGCCCGGTTGTCATATCATATTCATAAATAAGGTCATCGGTCATGTCGTTTACAATAGAAATTTCTTTCTGCTGCATTGAAATAATTTCATTTTGTCTTGCAAGATCCGAAACATCTGTATAAAGCAGATAAAAAACAGGCAATGCATTATTATGCAGTTCTTCTGTAAACATGCCTTTTACACGCACATGCACAAGGTGTCCGTCCCGCTGGTTAACGATGCGATATGTGTGAGAAAAAATGCTTTTATGCAACAAGGCTTCGTTTAAAACATGCAGAAAAGTTGTTCTGTCGTCTTTATGAACATATTCAAGCGTATTAGAAAGCTGTTCCTGCTCAAGTCCCCTGTCGTCAAAACCAAAAAGATTCAATAATTTGCTGTTGTAATATAAAATCGAAAGTTTATCGTCAAAAGCATATTTGCCGATTCCGTCTGTTGACGAATTTATAAGCACATCAATATCGCGTTCATGGAACAAATATGAATTGATATAATTCAGCTCATTTGAAAAGAATGTGAATGTATTCTTGCCGTGTCCTTTTGAAAAATAAAGCGCATTGTCTGCTTTGCTCTGCAATTCTTTATAAGTTCTGCCGTTTTCAGGATAAAGCGCTACACCGACACTTGCAGAAACCGAATATTTTTCAAGTCGTCCGTCATATGTTTTTACAAGCCTTGAACACAGCTCAAGAACACGTTTTTTGAGTGTATCAATATGTCCGTAATTTTTTACAAGAATGACAAATTCATCGCCGCCAATTCGACCGAGGATGTCCCCTTCTCTAAAAGATTTGCGCATCTCCTGGCTGAATTCGACCAGAACTTTGTCACCAAAAACATGTCCCAACGAATCATTGACCTTTTTGAAATTATCAAGGTCAAGCATTATAAGTGCATGCTTTGAGTTTTTGGCAGAAGATTTAAATACATCTTCTATTAAAGTTTCTACGGTGCGCTTGTTAAAAAGCATTGTCAGAGAATCCTGCTGTGCTTTTTCAAGCAGACCGATTTCCTGGCGTTTTGCTTTATCAATATTGCGGCTGTAAACAACACATCTTAAAGTATTTGTTGCAGGGTGCATAAAAACACGGCAGTTTATTTCAAGCCAATAACACGATTCACCGTTATTATCTGTTGCAAGACACTGCATTGAAATCTGCATGTTGCCTTTTTTATATTCACTTATAAGATGTTCCCTTGAATATGTTTTTAAACATTCTTTTCTGGAATCTGCACATATTTCAGTTTGAATTAATTTTTTGATGAAAACATCGTAAACTTCGCCGGCTTTGCTTTCCGTTGAATTTCTTGAATTTGAGCTTAGCAGCTTATTATTTGTCAAATCTGCTTCAAAAAAGTTTTCGTAAAGTTCATTTGTAATCTGTTTTAAAAACCGTTCATATTCAAGTTCTTGAATCAATTCAACTTTGGTTTTTGAGATTAAATATGTTTTTTCTTCAACCTGTGCCTGTTTTTCTTTTAATTCATTTATGTCTTCACAAACAGCAAGTATTAAAGTTTCTTTTTGAAAATCCGGCAAAAGGCTCAAACGGCAGCTAAACCAAAAATACTGCTCATCGCTTGTTTTTAATTGAATTTCTATGCTTGAGACATTTTCTTCTTCTGAGGCTTTTTCAAAAGTTCTTTTTATTTCAATAAGAGAATCTTCGCTAAAAAGGCTGAAACTTGAACGACCAAAATCCTTTAGAAAATTTTTCCGTTCATATTTCAATTTTTCAAGCAGACTGTCATTTATGTCAAAAACAGGCATGTGTTTCGGGTCATCTTTAAATAAAAGCACATGTCCCGGCATTTTTTGCAGTATTAAATCTAAAAATACAGAATCAAATTCCATTTCATTGCCTGTCATCAAGACATTTCTCCTAAAAATTCCACAAAAGAAACCATGCAGCAAAATCTTTCAGCCTTAACACAAAGCACGCACATAAAAACAGCAATTTCTTCTGCGCTTCAATAATAAAAGATGGCTTTTCGCACATGTACTGCAAAAAAAACAATCTGCAGAATTGTTCAGAAAAAACAAAACCATCCCAAAACTAATTACATAAAATGAAAAATGTCTTTTTTAATAGGATTTTACCAAGCTGAACTTGTAAAATATAAACGTATTATAAACCACAGCAGAAAATTTGAAAAGTAAAACTTTTATGCGCAAAACAAAACTCATTCCCATTCCGCATTTTTAATTATGGTTTATCTTTGCGGAATGAATGTAATGCAGCTTTAAATATCAATTTTTGAAAATATATGCTATAATATTTTCAAAAATTGATATTTATATTGTGCTTTTTGAAAATAAACAGTATTATATTTTCAAAACTTATAACATAAGGTGTTTATATGAATCTAATCAGAGAAGATTATCTGAAACTGCTTCGTCCTTATTATAATGTAGACTTAATCAAAGTAATAACAGGCATCCGAAGAGCTGGCAAATCTTTTTTAATGGAAAGCGTAAAAGATGAACTTTTGAAAAATAATGTTGATGGTTCTCATATAATCAGCATAAATCTTGAAGATTTAGATTATTCGTTTATCAGTGACATACAAATTCTACATGAAGAAATAAAAACAAGAATCAAAGACGAAAAAAAATATTACATTTTTCTCGACGAAATTCAGCACCTTAAAGATTTCGAAAAATTACTTTCATCATTAAGAGCAAAGTTCAACTGCTCAATTTTTGTAACAGGCAGCGATTCGACAATGCTTTCTGGCGAACTTGCAACACTTTTAACAGGAAGAACAGTGGAATTTGAAATTTTCCCTTTTTCATTTAAAGAAGCTGTTGATTATATGAAATTGAACAATATCGAATGTGCTCCAGACGAATTTATTTTTAATTATATAAAATGGGGCGGTTTTCCTCTTAGATTTGATTTTACGGAAGATAATTCAATAAAAAGATTTTTGGACAATCTTTACTCAAATATCATCAACAGGGACATAATAAAAAAATCAAGCAAAATAGACAAAAAAGCTTTTAAAGATATCTCTTTATATATTATGGCAAATGCCGGAAAAGAATTTTCCGCAGAAAATATTGCAGAATATTATTCAAAAAAAAGCGGCAAATCAATCAGCTCCAGAACAATTTACAGTTATCTTGAAAAACTTTACAACGCATACATTTTAACCGCCTGCAAAAAATATAATATTACAGGAAAAACTGCTTTAGAAAACTGCGATAAATTTTATGCAACCGACACAGGGCTTAGAACACTTAACACAAACACCATAAATTATGAAGATACTTTTTTTCTTGAAAACATTATTTTCAATGAACTTTTAATACAGGGCTTTACTGTTTTTACAGGAAAAACTTATAAAGGTGAAATTGATTTTGTAGCAATAAAAGGGAATAAAAAATGCTTTATTCAAGTTGCATATCTTTTGCAAAACGAAGAAACAATCAAAAGGGAATTTGGAGCTTACGAAAAAATTACAGATGCCTCTCCAAAATATGTGCTGTCATTAGATAAAATTGATTTAGGACATGACGGTATCATTCATCTAAATATAGTTGATTTTTTGATGCACAAAGAAAATCTATATGTTTCATAAGTTTTTTGGAAAACAGTTTTTAAGAGAATTTCATTCCGCATTTTTAATTATGGTTTATCTTTGCAGAATGAAAAAAACTGAGCAGCATGTTACTTCGTGCAAATCAACAGCATCTGAGAAAACGCTCAGCATTGTTGTTCTTAAAAGCAATTGCAGTTGGTTTTAAGGTCTTGCATTTCGGCATAAAGTCTTCCGCTTGAAAACAGGCGTTAACCCTTTGCACAAATAAAAAAAGCAGCCTGAAAATTTTTTCGGGCTGCTTTTTTCCATTATATATAGCAGAAAAAATATGAACAAACTTTTTGAAACAGGCTGCTCCTGTCAGTCTGCCAAAGGTTCATATTTTACATAATCATAAACAGCAGTAAGTTCACCATTGTATTTAAACTTTTTCAACCAGCTGTCTACACCAGTTCCATTCCACAAGTTCATCATAATCTGCTGCGGATGACTTGGAAGGTTCCTTCCTTTAACAGTATGAACCAGTTTTCCATCAACATACCATTCAATTTTTTCAGGCATCCACTTAAATGAATATTCATGGAAATCTTCAGAAGCGTCAAAGCCGAGGTCAATCATTTTTTCATGTTTGCCTACGCCTTTAACATAATAATTGACCTGAACTTTTGTAGTGTCTTTTCCAAGAATTTCAAAGTCAATTTCGTCCCAAACAGGCTTGTCTGTATACGTAAAGAATGAGCTTACGATTCCGTCGCCTTTTGCAGCTTTCATTCTTGTTGTAAATGTTCCGTATGGATAAGTTTTGTTTGTTCAGAATTCAGCTCCCGAATATTTCTTTCCCTGACTTGGGGTATTATCAAGATGGAGTGTCATTTCGCCATCGGCAAAAGTAACATGGTCTTGAGCCCATCCGCAGTCAAACGGAGCACCATTGACCCAGTTTGCAACATGAAACAAAGATGAATCCAACGAGTCTAAATCTGAATAAAGTGGCTCACCTTTGGGAAGAGGTTTATCTTTACTTGCACTGACAAATAAAGCCACACTACACAAAATGACCGATAAAATTATGATTAATCTTTTCATGAGCATGATTATAAATCTCAATGTGCAAATCGAAAAGAAATTTTTAACATTTTGGAGTTTTTTTATGTATGGAAAAATCTGTACATCCAGACACAGCCCCCCGCACTGTTAATTTTTCAGCATGAATAAAACACATTGCACACAAATTAAAAAAGCAGAGCGTTAAGAATGGAGAAGTGCCGTGGCAAACTAACTGCAGAGTTTACACTGCAGTTAGTTTGAAGGCGAAAGCCGAAGCTTCGGAAAGCCTGACCTTGAACGAAGTGAAAGGGAACGCCCGAAAGCATTTTTTTTGGGTTGACTGTCTTTTTGATGACTGGTAATTTTTAAAACATGTTTGATTTGACTGTTTTATGCAAAGTTGTTGACAATTACGGCGATATAGGCTTTGTCTACAGATTGTGCCGCTCGTTAGCCGAAATAACAGACGACATAAAGATTCGGCTGGTTGTAAGCAATCTTGAATCTTTTGCAGCAATGGCAAAAGAAATAAACCCGAACAAACCGCAGCAGTTTTTTAGAAACTGGCAGATTTTTGATTGGAACAATGCAGAAATCTGTAAAAATGAATTTTCGAAGAATCCGCCGGTTTTTCTGCTTGAATGTTTTCAATGCGGCAGGCCAGACTGGCTTGAAGCCATTATTTTTGCCCCGGATTTTAAACAGACTGTGCATTCTCTTGATGTTGAATATCTCACAGCTGAAGACTGGGCTGAAGAATTTCATCTTATCAAGTCTGGCACCCGTTCCGTTTTTGTAAAAAAGCACATTTTTATGCCGGGGTTTACGAATAAAACTGCCGGACTGGTTTTAGACAGCAGCTTTATGCAGTCTAAAGCCAGCAGAAAAAACGCACTGCAGAAACTATCAGACACTGGAATAGACATCTCTGAAAAAGATTTCAACATTTTAGTTTTTTCTTATCCGCGGAGCTTTAATTTTTTAGTAAATGCAATAAATAAATGTGATTTTTCAAAAAATGCAAAAGTCTTTGTTGCAGACGGAATTTGCACAAAGCCATTTTTAGATGCATGCAAGGAACAGAATTCTTCCTTTAAAATAGAAAAGCTGCCATATCTTGAACAGGAAAAATGGGACGCGCTTTTGACATTGATGGATTTTTCTTTTGTACGTGGAGAAGATTCATTCAGCAGAGCTTGTCTTTGCGGCAAACCGTTTGTCTGGCACATCTATAAACAGCAAAATGACTATCACCTTGTAAAGCTCGAAGCTTTTCATAAAAAGCTTGGTGCAGAAGAGGATTACAACAATTTTTCGCTGTTATACAATAACGGCAGCACAGACGAAGCAAAATTAGAAGAGCTTGCAATAAAGCTTCTTAACAGCACGCAGGATCTAAAACCGGCATTCCAAAAACTTGCAGACAGTTTAATTTCAATTGGTAACATGGGGTGTCACTTACTTGAGTTTTTATCAACTTTGATATAGATTTATATATATATTTTTTTAGAGGAAAATTAATATGATAGCTACAAGTGAAATTAAAGTTGGTTCTGCATTCATGTTTGAAGGCAACCCATTTATCGTTCAGAAAAAGCTCGGTCAGCAGGGTGGCCGTCAGGGTATTACAGTTAAGCTTCGTGTTAAGAACATTAAAACAGGTTCAACACAGGACCTTGGTATTGATGCAGGTGAAAAATTCGATGAAGTTGATCTTGAAGAAAAAACAGTAAAGCTCTCTTATATCGATGGTGATGATTTCCACTTCATGGATCAGGAAACATACGAAGATGTTCTTCTTACAAAAGATGACCTCGGCGATAACGCCGGTTATATTACACCGGAAGACGACTTTGATGTTCAGATTACTTACTACGAAGGCAAAGCTGTTGGTGTAAACCTTCCTGTAAACGTTACACGCACAATTACATACTGCGAACCAGGCGTAAAAGGTGATACTTCTGGAAAATCTACAAAACCCGCAACACTCGACACAGGAATCGAAGTAAAAGTTCCTTTGTTCTGCAACACAGATGACCGCATTGTTATTGATACACGCGACGGTTCATTTGTTGAACGTGCAAAAGACAAATAAGCATCTGCTGTTTATTTAGTCTTTTACAGACCGGACATTCGTTCCGGTCTTTTTTTATGTCCGCTGCACACAGAGCGGACATAAACAGAACATGTTTTTAAGATTTTATTTCAGCTTGAAAAGTCGCAGCAATTTGTTTTTTGCACGCTGAAAGAAAATCCGCGGCAAACGCACCTGCGTATCAATTGCTTTCTCGGTCTGCAGGTATTTTTCATATTTCGATAAAAATTTCTGATCATATTTATTTTCTGCAAGAAACTGCTTGTCTGCCGGCAGATGCAGTAAAAAACAGTCTTTTATTGCAGGGAATAATTTCTGACAGTGCTTAGTGCCGCAGCTCCAGAAACGGCTTATTGCACCAAACGAACCGGCATTTATCATTGGAAGCCCTTCTTTTAACAGGCTCTGCAAGGCAGCACTTACAAGACTTTCGTCGCCTTTATGAAAAAGTTCTTTTTGAACGCTGAAATATTTTCCGCTTATTTCAGTTACCTTTGCATACAATTTATCAAAAAAATCAGCAGTTCCACCAATAAACTCGCCGCCAGCCCAAAGGCCTAAATCTGCTTCGGGACAGAACAACTGAAGATCGTTTATAAGGCGTTTCCTGCCTGCATCCGGATACATCTGGTCAGTTACATCATAAAAAAGTGCAAGATTGTTCTCGATTGCTTTGCACATATTCTGCGGCATCGGGTTTACGCAGATTTCGTCAATGTCAAGCAAAACGGAATAATCTTCTTTTTGTTTTGCAAACCAGCGGAATGTATCTATTTTAAAATGTGCACCATAAAATTTTATGTCTTTTGGAATGTCAAAATCAAAGACAATTTTTATTACGTTTAATTCCGGCTCAAGCTGTTTTAAAAGTTCCGGCTTGTTGGTCAAAACAGCATAACTTAAATCTTGTGCATTAAGCGAAAGCATTAAATTGCGGCATGATTTTGCATAAAGTTCAAGGTCTTTAATTTTTGGCGGTTTAGAAGACGATGAGCCAAAATTTTCTACAAGTTTTTCAGTATCATCCTGCACAAAAAGCAGAGAATAAAATTTCAAGTTCATTTTGTTATTTCTCCCTTAAATTGCCGCGCAAGCCAAAACATAAGGGAAACTTGCAGC
>JAKSTS010000061.1 GCA_024402455.1 Treponemataceae bacterium | reverse complement strand
ATCCTTTATGGTTGCTATCAAGTTGCCACGTTTAAAATCAGATTTTACGATAAATGCACTTGCTCCAGCTGCTCTAAAACGTTCATGCACAGCTTCATCCTGTACTGAAGAAACAATAATTACCGGTGTTCTTTGATAGTTCACCTGACGGCGGATATTATCAAGGAATACTTCACCATCCATTCGAGGCATTTCCATATCAGAAATAATCAGGTCAAACTGCTTTTTCTTCATCTGCTCAAGACCGTCAATTCCATCTTCTGCAGTGTCAACAAGGAAGCCCGCATTTTCAAGAATAGATTTTTCAATCTGTCTTGTCGTTGCAGAGTCATCTGTAACAAGAACTCTATAAACACGTTTCTTGTTCTTTGCTTCGTATTTTTTAATGTCATATCCACGAAGCGACTTTAATCTTGTAATAATATCCGGCACATGCAAAATAGGAACAATTGCATAATGTTCATCAAAAACAATGCCCTGCAGAACTGTAAAATTACAGAAACTCTTTGGCAGAGGTTTTACAACAAGAGAAACATACCGCTGAACCTCTTCAACAATAATGCCGACCTGCTGTTCAAGATATTCTGTAATCAAAATTGTATCTGCATCATATTTCTGCACTTCGCCAGATTCCTGACCAAGCAGAGAAGAGACTGCAAACATTGGAACAAGCTGTCCGTTAAGCGGAATATAATTCTGATTCTGCAGATTGATATATTCATCGTTTCTTTTGTAAACAATATCAACAACATGCTGAGAAGGAATCATGAACTTCTGGTTTCCAGAGAAAACAAACAAGCCCTGCAATGTTGCAAGCGAAAGCGGGAATGTTAAAATAAACGAAGTTCCCTGCCCTGCCGTGCTTTCAATGCGGATTTTTCCCTTAATGCGTTCAATATTTGTGCGTACAACATCAAGACCTACGCCACGACCCGAAAGTTCTGTAACTTTCTCTTTTGTTGAGAAACCAGACATAAACAGATATGCTGACAATTCTTTTTCAGCCAGCTCTTTGATTTCTTCAGCTTTTTCCGGATAAAGCGCAAGTGCCTTCTTGCGAACCTTTTCAAAATCAATTCCGCGGCCATCGTCGGCAACAATAAGCTCAATATGTTTTGTTTCCTGTTTACAGGTAATGCTTATTGTTCCCTGTTCACTTTTGCCGGCCGCTTTGCGTTCAGCTGGAGTTTCAAGACCATGGTCAAGAGCATTGCGGACAAGGTGCATCAATATGTCGTTTAACTGTTCAAGAATAACCTTATCAAGGGCAATATCTGTATCTGGAATGCAGCACTGAACATTTTTTTCAAGCCTGATTGATTCCATTTCAATTGTCTGTTCCATAGGACGCAGAACCATTGAAATAGGAAGCATTCGCAAATCGAAAACCTGCTGCTGAACATTGAAAATACAAGTTTCAAGAGCTTCAAGATCAGATGCAAACTGTTTTCGGATTTTTGAAATTTCCGTTGAACCTGTACGTTCTTCTGCTTCGCGCAATGCATCAAGCTGATGTTTCAGTCTGAATTCGCGGGTTAAAAGATCATCAAAAGAACCGATTATTTCGTTGATTCTTCCAAGTTTAATGCGGATAGACTGAACGTTTGCAATGTCGCTGTCTTCTTCTTCATCTTCATCTTCCGGATTTACATTCTCGTCATGGTTTTTCTTAATTTCCATGGCCATTGCATCAATGTCGATAATTTCTCCAAGAACAAGCTTGTCACAATAAGTCAAATATAAATCAATATCTGTATTATCATTGCCATGTTTTTGAATAAGAGAAAGACATTCATCTATTTTGTCTGAAACATAATAAACAAGCTGCAAAAGCCGGTTTGTACTTTTGACTTTATCATCACGCACAGCTTTGTAAATATCTTCAAGTGCATGAGCAAGCTTTTCTATAGAAGAAAAACTGAGCATACGGGCATTGCCCTTAATCGTATGCAAATCGCGCAACAAATCTTTAAGCGCCGCTTCATCTCCAGGCTCTGTTTTTAAATGAGAAACCTGCTTGCGCACATTACCCAGTAATTCAGAACATTCAGCAATAAAACTTTCAGTAACATCAGACGCAACATATGCCATATGATATCTCCTATGGAAACTTTTCAGCGGTTATTTCTTTCTGAAATAAAACACGCTGCCATCCGAACATTTTTCAAGACCATTCGGAATTATACTTGCATCTATAGATGCAATCTCATTCATCGAAACAAATAAATATCCGTTAGGTGCAAGACACTTTTCTACAAGCACCTTTAATATTGCAGCCCTTAATTCCATGCTGAAATAAATAAAAACATTCCGCACAAAAATTAAATTCTGCATTTGTGGCAAAGCACCAATCGGCAGATTCTGCAAAGCTGCCAGATTAATCTGCCGTGTATTTATAGACTTCTTTAATTCTTCTGAAAAATACACGCCACCATTACATTCTGTATATGGTTCAAGCAGATAATGAAACATTGTTCCGTCAGTGCTTCTTTTTGAACGCTCCCTATACTCGCCCTGCGAACACAGCGTCAGCATATATGTATCAATGTCACTTGCCGTTATGACAGGCGACAGATGACAAGCCCTTGCAAGCAAAAGGAGCGAATAAACTTCTTCTCCAGAAGAAGATGCCGCACACCAGATTTTAAACTGCTGCGAACCATTTCTGGCAGTCCACTCTGGAAAAATTTTGTCCTTTAACAAAGCAAACTGTTTTTCTTCCCTAAAAAAGTAGGTCTCATTAACAGTCGATTCGTTAACAAGAAACGCAAGCTCATCAGTATCATTTTCAATAAGACGCATATAGTCCGTTACAGACATTTCAATGGCGTCTAATCTTTTTTCAACATACAGACGAATTCCATCGCGGTGGCTTACACGTGGAATAATGCCGGTATGCTGCGTTACAAATAAAATAATCTGCTCAAAATCAAAATCACTTATGCGCATACTAACCTTCCAATGAATGGAGAATAATCTGCGAAATTTCTCCACGAGGCCGTACAACAGACGCACCACCAACTTCGATTGCAGCAGCCGGCATTCCAAACACAGCACAAGTCGATTCATCTTCAACTATTGTAAAACCACCGGCATCTTTAATTGCCTTGCAGCCGTCTGCGCCGTCCCTGCCCATGCCAGTCAAAAGCGTTGCAATGCAGCTTTCTCCATAATGCTCGGCTGCACTAAAAAACAGCTTGTCAACAGCCGGGCGCAAAAACCGCACTGGAACATCATCCGTCAAAGCAATAACTGGTTCACCACTGCTCCTTACATAATCGATAACAAGGTGCTTGTCAGCAGGCGCCATATAAACAACGCCAGCTTTTGCAGTTTCGCCGTCTTCTGCGAGTTTTACAGTGATGTTTGAACAGGTACTGTTGAACCATTCAACCATCTTGACATCTGCACCAATTTCTATATGCTGCACGTAAAGCACAGGCAAAGGAAAATCGCGTCCCAAACCGCTGATTACTTTCTGTACGGCAGTCGGTCCACCGGTAGAAGCACCTATGCAAAGTATCTGATAAGGATTAGAAGAAATATGTTCTTCATCCTGATGCTTTGCAGTTTTTGTAATTTTAGTTTTGTCAAAACCGATTACAACATGATTAGATGCACGTCTTATCTCTGCAATGAACGGTTCAAAAAAAGCGCTGTTCATTGATGATAAATCCGGTTTTTTGACAAAACTTACAGCACCTGCTTTTTTTGCCTCTTCTTCTTTGAAACTGTCTTCCGAAAAAATAAGCACCGGAATCCAAAGTTCTTTTGCAAGAATACGCGTTGCGCTTATTCCATCAAGTTCAGGCATATCCGTATCAAGAATAACCAGATCGGGTTTTAAGGTTTTTGCACTGTCTATTGCTTTGCGTCCGTTTGAAACAGATGCAACTATTTCAATATCAGCTTCTTTCTGCAAATTCTGTTCCAGCATTGCACGGATGACAGCAGAATCATCTACAATGATAATTCTCATAAAAGCGCTCCGGCAAAGAATTTTCTTATAAGCAGATCAGGTGCAATCAGCAGCTGTTTTTGTCTTCCTTCAGGAAAACGTACAGCTTCAATTCCACAGGCATTCATTCTGGTGCGTATGCTCAAAGGCATAAGCCTCAACTCGCTGCACAAAATCGGTTCGTTTTGAATTTCGCCATTTACAGAAAGAGCGAGGAAACCAGAAGCAGGAAACGCAGTATTCGTATAATCCGAAATTGACACACACACATCACTTTCAAAATCCTGCATCCGCAGGACAAGAATAACACCAGATTCAAGACGGCGCTTGCATTTGAATTCCTCCTCAAAGAGGCGCGTCAAATGAATGTGAGGCAATGTTTCACGGTTATAGTACACATTAGGAGCATCATCCTGAATATGCTGATAAAAACCTGCAACAATATATTCATTTGGTATCAAAAAATCGACACCATCATAAGCAATGCAAGTAAACTGTCTAGGCGCTTCCAAGGTCATTCCTTAAACGCAGCTCGAAAGCTGCAGCATTTATCACCGGAATTTCGGTGTGGTTATATTCTACAGTACCACTGTAAAAACTATTTTCAGAATTTTCAGAAGACAGCATATGAACATCTGTTTTTCTTGATTCATGAAAAAACAGAATATCTGTTATGCGCAGACAAAGCTGATCATCTTCTCTGTTAAGAACAAGAAAAAGTGAAACAGCATCTTTCTGCGGAGTCTTTTTTCCTCCTGCAAAAGCAGTTACTGTATTTTCAGTTTCGTCCTGTTCATCTTTTGTATCTATAACAGGTCTGTCGAGAAGCTGCAAAGGATTTATAACAGTGCATGGATCTCCACGTCTGTTTATAACACCATCAACATACGACGGCAGAAACGGCAGATGATAAACGGCAACATCGCGAATAATTTCACCTACTTCATTTGAAGCAATTGCAAAACGTTCCGATCCCATCGAGAAAATGAGCCACATGACCGTTTCTTCTGCGACAACATCAACCTGCTCATTTGTGTTTTTGTTCATTTCTTGAATAATCTGTTCATTCATTAGCTTCTGCCACCTGTTCATTAAGCTTATTTGCAATTTCTTTAAGCTGCTCTGCTGAAGAAGAAACACTTTCAGTTGCAGATGTAAAATTTTCAACACCAGCAGCAATCTGTTTTAATGTTACAAGAATCTGTCCAGAAGCAGCTGTCTGCTGCTGGATGATATTCGTAATTTCACTAGCTGAATCTGAAGTAATTTCAGCTGCAGCCCTGATACTTTCAAAGTTTGCTTCGAGTTCATGCGCCCTTTCGCATCCTTCATTAATTTTTTCTGTTCCGCTTTCACTTGCAAGAATCAAAACGTCAGAAGAATGCTGAATTTCTGTAATGCGCTCTTTTATTTCTTTTGTTCCGTCAATAATGCCATCTGCAAGGCGGCGGATTTCTGACGCAACGATATGGAAATTTTTTCCCGCCTCGCCTGCACTGGCTGCTTCAAGCTCTGCATTAAAAGCAATGATTTTGGCCTGGTCTGCAACACTGTTGATAAGCGTAACAATATCCCAGATGTTATCGATTTTTTCGCTCAAAGCCTTAATGCCGTTTATAGTCTGTGTATTTGCTTCAAAAATTTCGTTCAGCTTATTAACGTTGTCAATCAAAGTTTTGCCGCCGATTTCAACATCAGCTGACGTTTTTTTGGCAACATCTGCAACGTCATTGATTTTTGAAGCAATATTTTCTGAAAGGTTATTGGAATCTTCCATTGTTGCAACAATCTCTTTTACTGCGGCGCTCTGGTCTTGAGAAGTTGCAGCAGTTTCACGTGCAGACACAACAAGATTCTGTGTAGCTTCAAACATGCTGGAACCAAGCTGCTGTTCGTTTTCGCGCATTTTGAAATATTTGATTACTGCAACATAAATACAGGCGCCAACCAGAATAAACGCAATAATGACAATAAAATAAATTACAACACCAATGCCAGTATACAAAAGCTTGTTATTGCCTTCTTTATAGGCAAAGATATTCCAGCCGAGATCTTCAACATGTGCCATATAATAAAGCGAATCTGAAGTTGAATATTTTTCAACAGGCTTTCTCTGCTTGCTGTCAAGCACTTTTGTAACAAATTCATTTATCTGCGGCTTTAGAACATCCTGAATGAGCGTTTTATTTTCAATAAGGCTCACGTCTTCGGCACCAACAATCTCTCTTTCATCATTGAAAATATAAAGGCCAATCAGCGGATTCTTGCCTTCATAAATAGATTTTGTAAAGACAGAAAGTGGAATTCCTGTGCCGACAAGACCGATGACTTTTCTGGTTGCAGCATCTCTTACAGGCACATTGACCCAAAGGTTTATGCTTTTGAGTTCCGGGTTATAATTGATGTTAAAATTATATTTTTCAGATTCCTTTAAATTTAAAACAAGATTTGCCCAGTAATTCTCTGGAAGTTTTGAATCTACAATGTAATTTGTTCCGTCTGTTGACCAAAAGTGCATGTTACTGTAGCTCATATAAAATGTTGAACCAGAAAGAAGAGAACTTGCATACGATTTCATTTCTTCATCCATCAAAGCCTTTGCTTCAGGGTCATCAGGATTTTTGCAGAAATTTAAAGTGGCAACAGATTTTGCCATTTGCAAAGATAATTTAACTTCAGACTGCAGGTCGCTCATAAAAATGCGCTGTGTCTGTTTGCAGAACAAATCAAGTGTTTCAGCAGCAGATTTTAAGAAAAACTGTTTTGCAACAGTTCCATAAATAATTGAAACAATAACAATAAGGGCAACCGTTGTTCCAAAAATTATTAATCTGGCTTTATTTACAGCACCCATGTTTTTTTTATTTTCCGAAATATCTTCTTTTGGCATAAAACCTCCATGTACTCCACTTCAAAAGAATTTTCTAATAACAATATATAAGATATTCTATCACGAGAATTCAAAATGTGCTGAAAATTTTAAAGATTTTAAAGATTTTTAACACTTTGAAGGATTTTTTTTGACACTTGAAATAAGGGAAAGGACAAACCCCTACCCAGGGTTTTCGCAGAAGTTTAATCACATACTTTAGTCTGGTTCGGCGAAAGGTTATCAGCACAGCTGATAGCGGTGAGATTTTGCGAAAACAAAATCTGCCGCTATCGGCGCAAGCAGGGAGCGGCATCCCGAACTCGATTCGGGATCCCTGAATGAGACAGATGCTGAAATAAATTCAGCATGACAAGATGTCTGTTACGAAATTACACGATGCAATTTCGCAACACGAATATTGACGAATTGAGGGCAAAAGTGGTACATATAAATACAGTTCTTTGTATTAAATCAGTGGACCTTTAGAAAAAAAATCGGGCTGCTGCTTTATATGTTTAATTGTTGCGAAGTTTATGTTCTATAAGGATTTAAATCTCTAAGACATCAGATTTTCAGAGGTTTTCTATAGAGGCGTAGCTTCAGCTGTCAAAGAAGGATGACATTATGACTTATTCTTTACCGACCAATCTCGGAGTCGTTGCCTGTCCGGGTGGCGAAGCGTTTGCAGACGAAGTAATTATGCACTTAAAGCATATTTACAAACACCGGTTTCAGCTGAAAAGCGAAGCACTTTCAAAGCGCTACGAGCTCGATAAAGAAAAGCTTCAGCAGAACATTAATTTTCTAGGCGATGTTCATGCATCAGAAGCATGCATCAAAGGTTCTGTAGACAAATACCGCCTGCCTGAATTCAAAATCGATACACAGTTCACCTACTTTATGAACGGTGAATTCAAAACTGAAATTAAAGAATGCATCCGCGGAAAAGACATTTATATTTTTCAGGATGTTGAAAACCATCAGGAAATTTCATTAAACGGCGGAAAGAACAAAGTCCGTCTTTCTGTAAACGACCACGTAATGTCGCTGCTCGTTACAATTGATGCAGTGCGTCAGGCAGGGGCTGCAAACATTTCGCTTGTTGTGCCTGTTTATCCATACAGCCGACAGCACAAAAAGAAGGGCCGCGAAGGTCTTACAGCAAGCCTTTTGGGACACATTTACGAAAACCTCGGCGTTTCAAGAATCATCACATTAGACATTCATTCCCGCGAAATCGAGAATTCATTCAATAAAGCAAACATTGAAAACCTTCATGCAAGCTATCAGATTATCCGCGAACTTTCAAAAATCATTGACCTTTCTTCAAAAGAAGATGATTTTGTAGTTGTTTCGCCAGACACAGGCGCTGTTGACCGCAACAAATTTTATGCAACCGGTCTAAAAAAACCGCTTGCGCTCATCTATAAAGAAAGAGATTATTCAATTGTTACCCAAAACGCACACGACACAAACATTAAGGCCGTAAAACTTTTGGGCGATGTACACGGCAAGACTGTTTTTATGGCAGACGACATGCTCGGCACAGGCGGCACACTGCTTAAAGCAATGGAATTCTTAAAAGAACAGGGCGCAAAACAGGTTATTGCTGCAATCAGCCTTCCATTCTTTACAGGAAACGCAATTGAACAGTTTAACGAAGCTTATAAAAAAGGCTACTTTTACCGCATAATCGGCACAAATGCAGTTTATCACGAAGAACTGCTCAAATGTGAGTGGTATATAAACACAAACGTTACAGGTCTTTTTGCAAATGTAATTTCTCGTGTGCACCACAACCAGTCTTTGAGCGACCTGCTTGATAACCGCACAATCATCGACAAGCTTGTAAAAACTGAATAGTGTGAAAGAATCTGTTTTCTGTGCTGACATTGGAACTTCTTCGCTTAAAGGTGCATTGATTAGCCCGGACGGAGAAGTTCTTGCATTTGCACGAATTCGTTTTGACGGCATGTCCGTGCCAGACTGCTGGTTGAGCGCATTAAAAAATGCACTCGACCAGATGCGCACCATTTCTCAAGAAACTTCAATAAATTCAATCTGCATTTCGGGCAACGGACCGACCATTGTTTCAGACAGTTTCATTCATTTGTGGAACAGTCCGAACGGAACGCCAGAAGAAAACGAAGAATACAGCAGAATTTCAGGCAGAAGCCTCTTCCTGCCGCGTCTTATCTATTATAAAGAACATTTTCCAAAACAATGGGAAGCTTCGCAATATGTTTTTTCGGGGCCTGAATATTTAATCTATAAACTTACAGGAACAGCCGTAACAATCCTGCCGGAAGCAAGATTTGAAGCTGCATACTGGAACGAAACACAGCTTGAAAAATGCGGAATTTCAAAAGAGAAACTTCCTCCATTTGTAAAACCAGCTTTTTGTGCAGGAAACATTACAGACAAAATTGCAGAGTTTCTTGAACTTTCGCATAAGACAAAAGTTTACTGCGGTTCACCAGATTTTGTTGCAGCATTAATTGGAACGGCAACATTAAAAGAAGGGCGTCTTTGCGACAGAGCCGGTTCAAGCGAAGGCTTAAACTTCTGCGTTAAAAAGACAGTAACAGACAGCAGAATCCGCTTTCTTCCTTCCATTATAAGCGATTTATGGAATGCATCTTTTCTTCTGCCGGATTCTGGCGCAAGGTTTGCAAAATTCAAGAAAAACTCTGCATATAAAAATATATCGCCGTCAGAAACTGTTGAAGCACTGCTGAAAGACCAGACATCCGAAGGTTTCAAATTGATTTATGAAATTGCAGAAGAACTAAAAACCGGCATAAAGCTGCTTGAAAAAGCAACTGGTCTTTCAATTGATTCAATGCGCATTACAGGCGGTCAGACACATAACAACCCGTGGAATCAATTTAAAGCAGATGTTCTTGGCATAAAACTTGAAACGACAAGACTGCTTGACGCCGAACTTATGGGAGATGCAATTACAGCTTTTGCCGGCATGGGCATTTTCTCTTCAATCGAAGAAGGTGCAGAAGCACTTGTAAAACCTGCAAAGATTTTTGAACCGCAGACACATTTTTAAGGTTTTAAAATGAAAGTCTATCACATTCCGCCGTCAATAAAAGCAATTCTTTTTGACATCGATTCAACACTTTACACAAATTCGTTTTATGCACACGAACAGGTTGACGTGCAGCTAAGATATTTTGCAGAACAAAAAGGCTGGCCGTACGACAAAGCAAAAGCAAAAATTGATGCATACAGACAGGAATGGGCACAGACACACAACGGCGCCAAAACAAGTTTTGGCAACACACTTGTTGCATTCGGTGTTCCAATAGAAGAAAGCATAAAATGGCGCGAAACGCTCATCAACCCTGCAGATTATCTTGAATATGACCAGAAACTTGTAGAAACAATGAAAATACTGTCAGAAAATTTCAAGATTGCAGCAGTAACAAACAATCCGCTAAAACCGGCAAAAAAAACACTCGACGTGCTTGGTGTTTCAGATTTTTTCAGCTGCATCGTTGCACTGGACACTTGCTGCGTGTCAAAACCGCACAAAGCGCCGTATGAATGTGCTGCAAAGTCTTTAGATGTTCCTTTTGAAAAATGTCTTTCGGTTGGCGACAGATACGATATCGATCTGGCTGTTCCGCTTTCTATGGGTATGGGCGCAATTCTTGTAAGCGGCGTAAAAGACGTCTATGAACTGCCAGTCATTCTGAAAAAAGCACAGCCATAAAAACTGTTTTTTTTAAGTCTTGTACAAAAAAGGGACGTCCAAAAAGATTGAATTCTATGTCATTCCGGACTTGCTCCGGAATCTAACATACTATATGTAGCGTAGATGCTGAAATAAATTCAGCATGACAAAACTTATTAGTCATCC
>JAKSTS010000060.1 GCA_024402455.1 Treponemataceae bacterium | reverse complement strand
GCATTTCTTCCATACGTCCGGAAAGTTCACGCAAAGCTTCTGCCCAGCGGCTTGTTGAATCTGCCATGATTGCAACAGCCATGCCCATATCTCTGTAATATTCAGCAAGCGTAATGCCTGAATAAAGCGAAACTTCACGGGCCGCAACCGGCATATTCGATGTATTTGCAATAAGAATTGTACGCTCCATAAGGGAACGGCCTGTTCGAGGGTCAATCAAAGTCGGAAACTCTGTCAAAACATCTGTCATTTCGTTTCCGCGTTCGCCGCAGCCGATATAAACAATTACATCTGCATCACACCATTTTGCAATGGCATGCTGGGTCATCGTTTTACCTGTTCCAAATCCGCCTGGAATTGCAGCTGTTCCACCTTTTGAAAGAGGAAAGAACACATCAATTACACGCTGACCTGTCATAAGAGGTTCCGAAACCGTAAGTTTTTCTGCATACGGACGAGGTTTTCTTACCGGCCAATATTGCGACATTTCGATTTTTTCACCAAGTTCAGTTTCTGCAACAACGTCACAAATTGTGTATTCACCTTCTGGACAAATCTTCAGAAGTTTTTTTCCGGAAATTGAAGGTGGAACCATAATTTTATGAAGTACAGAAGCTGTTTCCTGAACAGTTCCAAGAACAGCACCTGCATGAATTTCACTTCCACTTTCCAAGACCGGCACAAAATGAAACTTTTTATTTTCATCAAGAGGAGCGCTCCGCTGACCGGGAAGCAGGAATGCACCTGTTTCGTTATACATATTTTCAAGCGGACGCTGAATACCATCATAAATTTTGCCAATCAAGCCAGGTCCAAGGCGCAATGCAAGAGGTCTTCCATTGCTTACAACTTTTTCGCCGATTTTCATACCGGTGTCATCTTCATAAACCTGAATTGTTGCAACGCCCTTTTTCAGACGTATAATTTCACCGATAAGTTTTGCACTTCCAACATCAACAACATCATATAATCCGCAGCCGTCCAAACCTTCGGCATAAACAATCGGACCAGAAATTCGAGTAATTCTACCTTCAATCATTGAACAACTCTCCCACCCAAAAGAGCTTCAGCAAGTTCAAAACGATTAGTATCAACAAGTTCTGAAACAAGCTCGTTTATTGTTACACGGCATCGAACCGTTCTGTCAGCACTTTCAAGAATCATACCAAACTTAACATTCTGTTCTGCAGCAGCAATATCATTCAATGCATAAAAAGAACCAGCCCCAGATGCACCTAAATGCTTTTTAAGCAGCTTTTCAAGTTCAGCCTGTTTAAAACCATGAAACTGAACTGAAAATTGTTTATCACTCAAAGCAGGTGCATATCTGACAAGCAATTTCTCCAGAAGTTCAATTTTTTTAGAATCATTCAAATTTGAAACATATTGTTCTATTGCCTGAATTATTGCTGAATCTATAAAAGATACAAGAAAACGCTCTTTTTCAAGAGGCAGAGCTGCATCCAAATCGTTTTTTAGAGCTTCTGTGCGGGCTGCATACATAGCCTGTTTTTCTTTGGCTGTATTTTCTATGCGGACTTTTACATCGTCTAAAATCTTCTGTCCATCAATTTCTGCGCGCTTTAAAAGCTTTTCTGCCTTCCGGCGTGCGTCATCCTGTATCTCTTTATCAAGGATTTCAGTTGAACGAAATTCTTCCATAATTTTTCTCTCTTTAGTGAACACCTGAAAATGTTTTCAGATGCATCAATAAGCAGACTCAATTTGAAAAATAATTTCAAATTAATCTGCAAGAAACAACATCGCAGCAGAGCAGCAAGAATGTTGTTTAAAAGGGTCTGCTGCATGATTTCATCTGTTTTGCCAATATCCGCAAGATATTTTCTGCGAAACACAAAACATTGAATCTTTGCACAAATAAAAAGCAAGGCAGATTTTAAAGAAAACAAAAATATCTGACAAGCATTAATTCAGAAGCATCTCAAAAACGAAAAATTTTCAGAAACATTCTTTCAAATTTTCATGTTTTTAAGATTCTTCATATTAAGAATATCTCCGGAACAAATTCAGAGATATCAGACTGAAATTCCGACAGCTTCACGGATTGTTTCAGTTAGAGATTTTTTACCTTGAATATGGCCGTTAATGCCAGGAATCTCTACAATAAGCGGATATTCACCAGAAAGCTGCCATGATGTTACTTCTTCTTCGATCATTACAGAAACATCTTCTGTGATTATCAAGATTTTTGCCCGTTCTTCTGTTATCGGCACACCAGAAACAGCGTCGCCTTTTCCCGTAATGCGGTTAAAAGCATCAAGTGCTTCTGCACGGTTCATCGCAACAGCGCCTTTTACACCAACAAGCGAAAATGCCAGAACAAGTTCCCGTTCACCGATAACAAAATACTGCACAGTCAAATTCCTTACATAACAATAATAAGCAAAGCAACAAGAAAGCCCCAAAGACAGATACCTTCAGCAAGACCAACGAAAGGCAGGGCTTTACCAGAAAGTTCTGCATTTTCGGCCATGGCACCCATTGCAGCAGAACCAATTTTGCCAACAGCAAGACCACCACCGATACATGCAAGCCCAACAGCAGCTGCAGCAGCAAAATACTTAAGCGAAGAAGTATCAGCAACAGCGGTTTCTCCCTCAGCAAACAACATTGCACCAGCAAGAACCATCAACAAAACAAGAAAAATCTTCTTTTTCATATAATCTCCCATAAAAAGCCAGCAGAATATTTTTCCGCAGGCTTTTTATACACATCCGTAAAGAATGAGAATGTGCAGTAAATACTAAAGTCTGCAACGCAAACTTAGAGCAGATAAAACATACATCTTTTCAGCAGATTTTATCTTAACAGCTAAAAACTCACGGCACCACTAAAAAAATTTTATTGATGCCTTAATTTCCTTTATATTCGAACCGGAAAGGCTTGAATTCCACACCGGTTTCGTTGAAGAACTTTGAGAAAAACTCATAGTACTGCAAACGCAAAACCTGAATTGCAACAATCATGCCTTCCAGAACAATAACTACAACATTGCCGATTATTACGACAGCAAGACCACCAACACCGCCAAGCAGTTTGTTCATTTCAAAAATGATATAACCCAAAACAACGTGTGCCAGGGCAAAAGCACCGACACGCAAAAAACTTACGGTATTAGAAAGATAATTTGAAACAACCTCAATTAATTCAACAAGTCCTTCTATTACGGCACCAAGGAAACCGTTGTTAAATGCAGGATGTTCACCGGCGACAAGCCTTTCAAGCGGATTTGCAAAGAAAACACCCGCTAATGTCAGTCCAATAAAAATCCAGTCATAAAGGGCAATTTTATGTTTAAAAGCTGCTATTCTTATGGCAAGTGCAACAACATACCAGAAAAACAAAGCACCGCACAAGCCTGTTTTGCCAAAAAAAGCAGGTCCATATTTTCGCTGTGCAATATTATTCAAAAAGTTAATTACAAGACCAAGAGAATTGATAATAAAACCGACAGAAAGCGTAAAGCCAAAGAAAATAAACACAAGAGGCATTGTTTCGCTGTTCGGCATCAAATGAAGGACTGGTGCAAACGCATTTTCTTTGCCGACAAACAAACCTGTAACAAAAAGACCGAACGGACGCAAGATTTCATCGTTTGTAAAAAACTCGCCTGTCAGCAGTCCCATAATAAAGCTTGAAATTCCAATTGAAATAAAAACAAGCGAATATTTATTCCAGCCGCCAACTTTTAAAATATTAAAATGCATCAAAAGACCTGCAAGAATAAATACAAGTCCCTGCCCTGCATCTCCAAACATTATGCCGAAAAGCAAAGTAAAAAATACTGCAACAAAAGGCGTCGGATCAATTGTTCCATATTTTGGTGCACCATAGCTGAAAATCATGCCTTCAAAGCTCTTTATAAGCTTGTTATGCTTAAGCATTACAGGAACCTGTGTATGACCAGCACGCACTGCTGCAACTTCTTCCGGTTTATACTGGCGGATTGCAATCCGTCCTTCTGTAAGATTATCAAGCTCTTTAATCAATTTGGCAGATTCACATTCTGGAATCCAGCCTGTAACACGATAAACGAGCTGAGTAGCTTCAAGTTTGTCACGAGAAACCTGAACCTGCATGCCGACTGAAAATTTCTGCAAAAGATTAAGCAAAGATTCTTTAAGCTCGTTTGCACAGTCAATGCGCTGCTGCTCAACATTTTCTACTACTTTTTGAGCCTCTTCACATTGTGTCTTTAAACTGCTGAGCATATCATCCGGCACACCGGTAACATCTTTTGGAATTTCAAGCGGAATAAATCCAAATTTTTTAAGTTCGCTGTCCATTGCAAAACGAGATTTTCTTGAACAGGCAGCCATTACTCTTGATTTATCTTCTCCAAGCGGAATCAACAATGCCTGTTCACCAAGGGCAAACTGCAAATCGTCAATTACATTTGGATCAATTTTTCCTATACGCATGGTCAAAAATGACAAATGCTCAAGTTCGCTGTAAGAAACTTTTAAATTTGCAAAAGCCGTTGCTTCTTTATAGGCGTCATCAACGCGCTTAAGTTCTTCTTTTGCTTTTGTTTCATCTTCACGCAACCCGTCAACCCTGCTGATAATATTTGCAGCTTCAGCAAAATCTTCATCTTTTGGACTTGACGGTTCTGTTTCATAATCTGTTAAATCCGAAATATTCAAATAAGAACGGGCAGCCTGAAGATTTTCGAACATTTCTTTTGAAGAATTATTCTCAGACGAAGAATCTGTGTTGTTATGAGAATAAAACTGGAACACAGCTTTTTTGCCCAGATATTCAATAACAGCGTCAACATCTTCTTTCATTATCATCAGCTCAACAAGCCGCATTACGGCAGTTTTTACCATAAACATTCTCCCATCAAAAACAGAAACTTTTCATCAATTTCATGAAACTGATTAAAAGCCGTCATACAGAATCTGAAAACATCAACAGATTTTCAGGCATTTATATGCCGCGCTTTTTCAGGATAATTTATCCTGCAGCTTCACTTTTATAAAAACTGAACATCTTTTACATCAATTAATGTCAAAGAAGTTCCCATATATTATTTAACTGATACCGGCAAATTCCTTTGTTTCTTCCGTATCAACATCAAGTCGCAGACCTTCAGTTGCAGTACAAATATAATCAAGCTCAAGCTGCCGGATCATAAACCACGGCACAAGACATGCACCGGAACATGGAAACCTGTGGAACATGCGCAAAGCCATTTTATGTACGCGGTTATTTGCAGCCCGCTGCAGATATCTTGGATCAATTACCCATGTTGCAGTATCATCAGCCGGATTCAGCAAATCGGCATAAGTCCACGAAGACCATTCCGAATAAATATCCAGAGATTTATTCAGAATTTTTACAACAGGTTTAATTAAAATATCATCTTTTACAGGTTTAGAACCGGAACCTGCAAGATAATCTATAATTTCATCAGCAGGCATATCATAATAAAGGCGAAGCCTTAAAGCCCAGATGATATTATTAAAAATCAACTGCTCTTTTATAAGTTCTTCAATTGACTCTCTTGCTTCACCTTTTGTTTTCTGCACAGCCTGCCACAATTCGGCAACATACTGAGCATCAAGCTTATGTTCAAAAAATTTTACGTCTTTTGCTTCAACAACACTCGAAAACCAATCGAATTTTCCACCGGCCGTCATTTTTGAAAGTTTTGGCCATGCCCTGTAATTTATCTGACTGAAACTACCAATATCAGTAATATCCGGCAGTTTTTTTTCGCCGGTTCTTAGTGCAAAATTTATTTTCTTTATATTGGCAAAATCAAAAGAATGCAAAAGCTGCAAAGCAACTGGTTCAGGCTTGCCGAAAGAATCCATCAATGAAACATATTCTTTTATAAAACGGTCTTCTGCTTCTTTTTCAATTGCTTTTGCAAGATATGTTTCTGGTTTTGCCGGAGCAGAAGTGTTAAAAACAATATGCCACAAATCTGCGAGATTTTTTGCCTGGAACAATCTGTTTGCACGTGCGCCGACAAATGCTTTTGCAAGCATTCCGCTTGTTTTTGCATAAACATATTCAACAGAGCCAGAAGAATTCACCATAAAGCCAGACCTCAAGCCTTAAAAAGCAGTTTTTCAAGCAGCTCATTAAAAGCGCTTTTGTTTTGCGGCCAGCTTTTTACTTCATCGCAAAAAGCATCAAATTCTTTTGCATGATTTTCTTTGTACTCTTGAAACAGCTTTTCCTGCAAAGATTCATTTTCGTTTATGATTTTTTCATATGACTCTTTGAAAGTTTTATCAGCAGCAGCACGAGACTCTTCAAGTCGTTTATCATATTCAATCTGAGCATCAGCCAAAAGGCCTGTAGCTTCACGTTCAATTTCAAACAAATGCTCTATTACATTTTGATCCATCACATTATCCTATACATATAAATTTAAAACCAAAACACAATAAAAGCAAGCTTTTTATTTGTAAATATCGTAAAATTAAAAATAAACAGATAAAATTTACACCAGAACATCTGCAGGGACAAAAAAAAACTGCGGTTCATTTTATTAAAACCGCAGTTTCCATGCAATAAAGAAGCAAGAAACGTTTCAAAATCCGGCAATTTAAAAACAGTTTTAAAACTTTAATATTCTAAAACATTACAAAATAACAATTTAATTTTTATGTAAATTCTATTTTTTTAGATAACTATAAATATTAAATTGAAACAAGCACATCTTCGTAATGACAGAGCACTTTGTACATATTTTCAGGCGATTTCTGCTGCAGCAAATCTGCATAAAAATCAGCACCTTCCAGAAGTTCAGAAAGGCGTTTCAATACACGCAGATGAAGCTCACTTTCACCAAGAGAAGAAATCAAAAGGAAAAACAGATACGTCGGTTCTCCATCCAAAGAATCAAAATCAATTCCTTTATGCGAAATGCCGATAACGCCATGAATTCCGTCAATGCAAGAAGCCCTGCCATGAGGATCAGCACCATTGCGCAAAAAACCTGTAGACATTTTTTCTTCACGTTCGAGAACTGTTGTCATTATCTGAGAACGGTCCACGCCAGGATTATTTCTTACGAAAATCTCAACAAGCTCTGCAAGAACTTCTTCTTTGTCTTCGCTTTCAAGTTCAACACACATTGTTTCCGGTGAAAAAACTTCGCCTAATATCATATTTACCCCAACAAAATCAACAGCCTCGCTGCAAGCAACAAGGCATGCAGTTCTTAATAAGTGGTTCAGCCGGATTTAACATTTGTTTTCTTCGAAAACAGGCATAAAACCCTCCGCACGAATAAAAACGGAAAAGCCGCTTCGAAATTTACTTTTTTATACTTTATGATAATAAAAATGGAAACAACTTCGAATTTTCATTTATTTAGACAGAATCTTTTTAAGAAAAGCAAAACAAATAAAAATTCATGTTTTTATCAACAGAAAATATTGAATAAAAAAACAACATTAATCTGCAGCAAAAAACACAAAACTGTTTAATAGATTTATTACACTGCCAAAAACAGCAGCAGAACAACTCGTTTTACGGCACACCAAATACATATAAAATGCACCACAAACGATTGAACAGCCTAAAAAAAACATAAGTCGTAAAACCATGTTGATTTTACGACTTATTTTCAGACAGCAGACTTATTCAGCAGCTGCAGGTTCGATAGTCTGAACTGATGTTTCAGCAGATGCTTCTGCAGGTTCTGACCACCATTCACCGTTCTGTTCCTGTGCCGGAGCAGAAGGAATTTCAAGATTAGCTGCTACTGGAGATTTATTCAAAATAGCAAGACCAAAACTTGTAAGGAAAAACAATGCAACGAGAACGTATGTTGTTTTTGTAAGAACATTTGCGGAACGAGAACCAAATGCCTGTGAACCGGCACCACCAAAAAGTCCTCCCATTCCATCGCTTTCATCATTCTGCAAAAGAACAATGCCAACTGTTAAAACACAGATGATTACGAAAACAACCAAAAGAATTATGCTAATAACGCTCATATCAAATACTCCACTTTGAATATTACAAATCCTCGTTATGATACAAAAAAAGTGATTTTTCTGCAATAGCAAACTTTAACAAGAAGCACTAAAACTGTTTTTTTCGGCAATATTTTAAAGCAGCACTTTGAAATGTAGACTCGACAAATTTCAAATCATGTGTTAGCATAGTTATTCTTATAGAAGAAAACATTTCAAAACTTTAGTTTTAGAGATTTCGGTATAAAGAGGTGACATATGAACTTAAAAAACAGAAATTTTTTAACATTAAAAGATTTTTCACCAGAAGAAATAATATATTTATTAGATTTGGCTGCTGATTTAAAAGACAAAAAGAAAAAAGGCATTCCAGTAGACACTTTGCACGGCAAAAACATTGCCCTTATTTTTGAAAAAACCAGCACACGCACACGCTGTGCATTTGAAGTTGCAGCACATGACCTTGGAATCTGCACGACATATCTTGCAGAAGGTTCTCAAATCGGCAAAAAAGAAAGCATTGCCGATACGGCACGTGTATTAGGCCGCATGTACGAAGGCATTGAATACCGCGGCTTTGAACAGACAATAGTTGAAGACCTTGCACGCTATTCAGGCGTTCCAGTCTGGAACGGACTTACAAATGAATTTCATCCGACACAAATGCTTGCAGACATGCTTACAATAAGAGAGCACTTCGGCAAACTCAAAGGATTAAAATTAGTATATTTTGGCGACGCACGCTACAACATCGGCAATTCACTTTCAATTGTGTGTGCAAAGCTCGGGCTAAACTTTGTTGCATGTGCCCCGGAAAAATATTTTCCTTCAAAAGAACTGCAGAAAGAATGTGCCAAATGGTGCAAAGAAAGCGGCGGTTCCGTAACATACACAAGCAACATTGACGAAGCTACAAAAGATGCAGACATAATTTACACAGATGTATGGGTTTCTATGGGCGAACCAGACGAAGTCTGGGCAGAACGCATAAAAGATTTAAAACCTTATCAGGTAAACAAAGCAATCATGAAAAAAGCCAAGCCGTCTGCAATTTTTATGCACGATTTGCCTTCTTTCCATAATCTTGAAACCAAAATCGGCATGGAAATTTCAAAGAAATTCAATATTTCAGAAATGGAAGTAACAGACGAAGTTTTTGAATCTGAACAGTCATGCGTTTTTGACGAAGCAGAAAACAGAATGCACACAATCAAAGCAGTAATTGCTGCAACACTGTGCTGGCAGCCACGCTAGCTTTATAAGAATAAAAGCAGGTCATTTTTCTATAAACTGAAAAATCGGCCTGTTTTTTGTTTTTAAAGTCAACTTCTGACAGTTTTTCCGCCCCACGCTTTAGAATTCATCCGTTCATGATTGATTGCTGCATCAAAATCAACAGACGGCGCACAGTTTTTTTCTATTGAAAGTGCCGCATTATGCAGGCGTTTCAAACATTCAGATTTATCGTTATAGCCAAGTTTAGATTTTTCAATTGAATCCCCAAGGACACGTATTGTTTCATCATAAACCTTAAGCGGAACAGGAAAAGGATGCCCGTCTTTTCCTCCGTGTGCAAAACTAAAACGAGCAGGATCTGAAAATCTGCTTGGAGTTCCATAAATTACTTCGCTTACAAGCGTAAGTGACTGCACTGTTCTCGGGCCAAGCCCCGGCGTCAAAAGCAGCGTTTCAAAATCGTCTGGCTTTGTTTCATAAGCTGTTGCAAGCACGGCGCCAAGCCTTGAAAGATCAACATCAGAACTTTCAAGGTGATGACGATGAGGCATAGCCAATGTTTTGTAATTTTCAGAAACCAGAGACTTTTCAAACTGAGCAGTTTGAACCAGCGAAGCTTCATCATTGCTGAACAAATCAAGCTGACCGTTTAACGCGGCTTCCTGTATATGTCTGTCTGCAAAAATTTTTGCAGATTCTGCAATGATGCGCTGAGGTTCTTCGTTTGCAAGAGTCAAAATGCCAGACCGCGTTGCCGAAGCATTACTTGCAGTAAGGTTCAAAATGTCACCGGAATTTTCACCAACAACGCCTGCATGCGGATTTTCAACAAAAGAATTCAAATCAAGCGAACACCAGTGATATCTGCGTGCAGTTTTTGTTTCTGCATTCATGCCCTGCTGCACTACAGCCCAGTTTCCGTTATTTGTAACGATAAAATTATGCTGATAAAGCTGAAAACCATCAATTACAGCCGTGTTGTCAACTTTTGCACACAGTCTGCTCGATTTTACAAGATTTTCGCCGTCTAAACCTGTTGCATCGCTTAAATAAAGCAGTTCTTCTGGTGTTTTGCGCGAATACACTCCCCTGCCGCCGCAGACACAAATGCCAAGTTCGTGCGCACGAGGATTAAGCCCGCGCTTCAGCGCATACATAACGCTTGTGGTTATGCCCGAAGAATGCCAGTCCATACCAAGAACAGCACCAAAAGACTGAAACCACAACGGGTCGCTTAAACGGCGAAGCACTTCATCTTTGCCAAAATTCAAAACGAGAGATTCTACTATTAATGTGCCAAGGTCGCGCATACGGTCTGCAAGCCAGCGTGGAACAGTTCCAGTATGCAGCGGCAAATCAGCATGTCCGGTTCTTTTCATTTAATACACAAACTTTAACAAACACAAAAGATTATCCTGCACTTCTGCAATATTCAATGATTTTTTTTGCAGCGTTTTTATGAGTCAATGGACCTGGATGAAAACGCGCACCTTTATCATCATCTTCTTTTTCAAGACTCATCGAAGGCAAAATCATTGTATCAACTTTTTTATCACCAGATTCTGCAACATACATTGAAACACCTTTTTTAATGTATTCAGAAAGTTCCGGCAGTTCAAGCATTCCCCAAATCCAGCAGATTCTTGATTCAGGGTTATGTTTTCGAATCATTTTTAAAAACTGTTTTATGCCTTCTGCAATTTTCATTGCATCTTCTTTCAAAAATGTTCCGTCTGGATTTTTGTGCATTTTATATTCAGGTGCATTTTCATTTTCTTTCCACGGCGGCGTATTAAAAGCATTTGCATCATTTGTGCCAAGATTTACAAAAA
>JAKSTS010000006.1 GCA_024402455.1 Treponemataceae bacterium | reverse complement strand
AGAAGCAACAACTAATTAAAGCTCAAGCCGGCGTGACTGCGCTGCCAGAAAATAAATTCTGCAAACAGTCTGATTTATCAATTTTTGTTTCAAATTTTTCAGCACCTAATTTATTGCATTTCTGCCGCAATTTTCTAAAATTTGTACAAGGACATTCAGAACACATGTCTTTTGCACAGCAAAACCCGAAACAATGAGAAGCTGAAGTGACCTACAGCTTCTCATTGCCGTTATCTTGCGACAAGCCCTTTATGAAGAACTTCTTTCTGTGCTTTGCCTGCAAGAAGTTCTACAAGAGCAAGTGCAAATTCTTCCGCAGCACCTGGCCCTCTTGAAGTTACAGTACTGCCGTCAATTACGACACGTTCTTCTAAATGAACAGAACCTTCCGTAAGTGCAGCATAATTTTCTCCGGCAAATTTCATCAAATCGTTTTCCATTCCCGGATAACATGTATAATGCTTGTTTTTCAAAAGACCAGCTTTTGCAAAAACAACAACAGGTGCAGCACAAATTGCAGCAAGAACAGCGCCACGTTTTTCTCCATCTTTTAGAAAATCAAGTACAAGTTCATCTGCAGCAAGATTTGCAGCACCCGGCATGCCGCCTGGAACAATCAGCGCATCATATTTTGCAGAAATCATTTCTTTATCAAGTACTTCATCTGCACAGACACAAATTCCATGTGCACCTTTAATTTCTTTTTTTGACACACCTGCAACAGTCACTTCAACGCCAGAGCGGCGAAGATAATCAACAGGAGTCAATGCTTCAATTTCTTCAAAACCATCTGCCAGAAATACAATCGCTTTTTTCATTATTTTCTCCGTTAAAACTGCCTTGATAAAAGAAACGGCAATTTCTAAAGACACCTTAAAAAGACATTTAAGCTGTCTTAAAAGTTTTAAATCTGTCCTAAAACTGAATGTTTCAGAAACATGATTAAGTATAGCACGTCAACATCAGCAGTAAAAGCAAAAGCTTTAAGGTTGTTCACAAATGTATCATTATATGTTAATATTTGCGCAAAACTCCACTAAACAGGAACAAATCAAATGAAAAAACGCGCTTTAATCAGTGTATTTTACAAAGACGGTGTGCTTGAACTTGCACAGTATCTTGAAAAGAACGGCTGGGAGATTCTTTCAACCGGAGGAACTAAGAAGCATCTGGCAGAAAATGGTGTTGCCGTAACAGATGTTTCTTCTGTTACAGGTTTTCCTGAATGTCTGGATGGTCGTGTCAAAACACTGCATCCGATGATTCATGCAGGTCTGCTTGCTATTCGCAGCAATGAACAGCACATGAAAACAATAAACGATTTAGGCGTTGCACCTATCGATTTAGTCTGCGTAAACCTGTACCCTTTCTTTGAAAAAGTGCAGGCTGGTCTTACATTTGAAGAAACCGTGGAGTTTATCGACATCGGCGGTCCGACAATGCTTCGTGCGGCTGCAAAAAATCATAACGATGTTCTCGTTCTGACAGACCCGGCTGATTATGCTGAAGTAAAAGCAAATCTTGATAAAACAAACCAGAATGTAGGCGCAATCGAAGCTTCATTCAAACGCCGCCTTGCAGGCAAGGTTTTCAATCTTACATCTGCTTATGACGCAGCTGTTTCAAGATTTATGCTCGAAGAAGAACTGCCGCAATATTACGACATGCCTCTTGTAAAAAGCCAGAGCCTTCGCTACGGCGAAAATGCACATCAGAAAGCTGCACTTTATGTTACAGCAGACAAAAAAGGTGCTTTTGCCGGCATGAAACAGCTGCAGGGCAAAGAGCTTTCTTACAACAATATCAGAGACCTTGACGTTGCATGGAAAGGCGTATGCGCATTTAACCGTTTTGTTAAAAATGCAGTTCCAGTTAACGGCACAGATTATTCTGAATACAATGGAATTATCTGCGGAAAAGACGCAGACGGCAACAAAGCTGCACCAACAGGCAAACCGATTACAGCAAGTTTTGCAGGTGCATCAAACAGTGTATTCACAATCGCATTAAAACATAACACACCTTGCGGTGCTTCACTTGGAGCAACTCCACTTGAAAGCTACAAACAGACTTACGACTGCGACCCTGTTTCAATTTTTGGTGGCATTGTCGGCTGCAGCGCAGTAATCGACAAAGCATGTGCAGAAGAAATGGTCAAATGCTTTCTTGAAGTTATTGTTGCACCAGGTTTTACAGACGACGCACTTGAAGTTTTTGCAACAAAAAAGAACCTGCGTCTTGTAACAGCAGAAATTGAAGCTGACGACAATTACGAATGCATGAGCGTTGCAGGCGGTCTTTTGGTTCAAAACCGCGACAATGTGCTTTTTGAAAAATGGGACATTGTTACAAAAGCAAAGCCGACACAGGCTCAAATTGATGAAATGGCATTCGGCATGACAGTTGCAATGTTTGCAAAATCTAATGCAATTCTTGTTATTAAAAACAGAACTGCTTATGGAATCGGCTGCGGTCAGACAAACCGCATCTGGGCTGCAGAACAGGCTTTGACACGCGCAAAAGAAAAGACACAGGCTCTTGGAATCGGCAATGCCGAAGTTCTCATAAGCGATGCATTCTTCCCGTTTGCAGACAATGTTGAAAAAGCAAATGAATTTGGCATCAAGGCAATTGTAACTCCAGGCGGTTCAATCCGCGACCAGGAATGTATCGATGCATGCAACAAATATGGCATTGCAATGGTATTTACAGGAACACGCCACTTTAAACACTAAAAAATTACGCCGAAAATAAATACGGCTGGTCATGGCAGCATTCAAGCGCCCTGATCAGCCATTTTCAGTATTTTATTTTACCGGCACTTTCAATCATCAGCCTGTATTTTCAACAGGAAAAGAATATTATGGCGCAGGAATTTTTTGCAGATTCCAATACAAAAAGCCACACGGAGGAAAAATGCTTTACAACCTTGCACAGTATCTCGTTCCCATTTTTGGACCAGCACGTCTCTTGCAGTCAAATGCGGTTCTTATCTGTCTTGCGCTGTACGCAGGCTTCTTCCTTACATATTCACTTTTACCCAAGTTTTATAAATATCTGCCGTGCGACCGTGGCAGAGAATTCACAATTCATGCAGAAGCAGCAAAAGGCAAACCGACCGGTGCCGGCGTAGTTTTTATTACAATTTTCGTTATTATTGCGCTGTTTTTTGCACCGATGAATGCATTGCAAATTTCCATCGTTGTTCTGACATGGTTTACAATGCTTACAGGTTATTTAGATGACAGAAGCTTAAAAGGCTGGGGAGAATATCGTAAAGCTTTTCTTGATCTGCTGGTTTGCTTTTTAGCCACACTTGCCATGCTTTTTTTGAAAAAAGGCGGAATAAACCAGGAAATTCTTTTCTGGCTTCCATTTGCTTCAAAACAGATAACTGTTAATCCAATCGTTTTTACAATAGTTTCAACAATTCTTTTGTGGGCTTCAATTAATACAACAAACTGCACAGACGGTGTTGACGGTCTTTCAAGTACACTTGTGCTGCTCGGTCTTGGCACAATGGGTGTAATTTTTTATTTCATTCTTGGTCATAAAGACATTGCTGAATATCTGCTCGTCCCGACAATGTCAAGCGGCGCTTCGTGGGCAATAATTACATTTTCGCTTTGCGGTGTTCTTATGGGCTATTTATGGCACAACGCTTTTCCAAGCAAAGTGCTTATGGGCGATGCTGGAAGCCGTGCATTAGGTTTTTTTATCGGCTGTGCCGTTATGGTAAGCGGAAACCCGTTCTTAATTCTTGCAACGTCTTCAATCATTATGGTTAATGGTGGAATGGGACTTTTAAAAGTTGCCCTGTTAAGGTTTTTCAAAATTAAAATCTTTGCAAATATCCGTTTTCCATTACATGACCATATGCGGAAAAACCACAACTGGTCGCCGACTCAGGTTATGCTAAAATTTATGATTATGCAACTTTTAATTACAGTTGCCGTTGTAGGCATAATGTTCAAAGTACGATAATTTTCAATTAAAAAACCTTGCAGACTCAAGTTTTAAACTTGAAACCTGCAAGGTTCAATGTAAAAAACAATTTCGGCACGCAAAACCCTCTTGCACACCATGCAAAGCACTTAAGCATTTTTCATCATAACAGAAGCAAGCACATTTGATTCATCTATCAAATTCTGAATTATGCAGTATTCATTCGGCTGATGCATTGTTTCGTCATGTTTGCTCCATACAACAGCATTAAAGCCGACGCTTCGTAAACATGCCGCAACAGTGCCGCCGCCAATGCCGACTAAAGTAATGCAAATATATCCTAAAAACAGTAACAACTTCAAATAAGTCTGTCTAAGAAAAGTTTCAAGCCTTCCAAATCAACAATCAAATCATCTTCATTTGGAAGTTTATTCACGTCAGATATAGGGCTAATACATCTTAAATAATTAAAGTCAATATCACATATTGAAGATAGAATTTTGAAATGAGTATCTGGAAAAAATTCAGGATACAGAATAAGCAATTTTGGTTCTTTTTTTTGCGTAACAAAAAATGGGGCAATCCCTGAACCATCTACAGCTATTACATATTTTGCATTTTTGAAAATTGAAATTATTTCCTTTAAATTAAAATTTTCTGAATGAATTGTAACAAATCCATAACTGCTAATTAAATTCTGAACATCATTTTCATTTAATGTTTTTCTAAAAGACCAATTTTCTCTTGAGACATAGATTTTTTCCCCATATTTGGAATTTACTGTAACAGAATCTGCAATCATCTTATACACATCCTTTATAAAAGATGGCAAATATACTTTATTCCATCCTGATTTTTTTCCACATGTAACCCATTTTCTTGAATTAATCAAAGAAGAAAAAATAAGAATATCCGGCTTAATAATTGTTCCTTGCGGAAAATCCAAAATTTTTTCTTTAGGAATTTCAAAGATCTCACAGAGTAAAGAAATAAATTGTTTTTGAAACGGTAATTTTTGTGTAATCACATAATAATCCGGCCTAATTTTTGATTTATACAAAAGATAAATCAATCCAATATATTCACACCAATAATGACCATAACAATTTTCAAGAGAAGACAAATTAAAATAAGCTAAAGATCCATGAATTCTTTTTACAGGATTACACGGGAAGATTTTACCGATTTCGGGATTTATATCTTGTGTTGTGATTTCTTTGATAACTTTTTTCTGTTTTGTAAAAATCTCTTCACGACCATTTTTTACAATACCGTTTGGAAGACTATATACATATAAATCAGGGATAACTGCAGTATAAGCATCCTGATTAAAATCATCATGAAATTTCCCATAAATATCATCTTTTCTATCCAAAGAAAAAATTTCAGAATCTGCAACTTTTACTTTTGTTAATTCGGGGATTTCAGATATTGAAACAGCTTTAATAACTGTTTTTAAAAAAGGAAATAACTTGAAAAAAACTCTTTTAAAAAATATTGATTTCATAACTATCTCACCTATTTATTTCAGTTTTATAAATTATAAACATAGGACTATTGAATCTTACGTTTTCTTTATTTAGCAGGCACATTTTGCAGTTTTCAGCAGCAGTGCATGCACACCGACAAAAACAGTTTAAATATTTTTTATCATTACAGAAGCAAGAACTTCTGATTCGTCTATAAGATTCTGTATTATGCAGTATTCGTTAGGCTGGTGCATTGTTTCGTCATGTTTGCTCCA
This sequence comes from Treponemataceae bacterium, assembly GCA_024402455.1. The sequence continues at coordinate 30,362 of JAKSTS010000006.1, read as the reverse complement.
TACAACAGCATTAAAGCCGACGCTTCGTAAACATGCCGCAACCGTGCCGCCGCCAATGCCGACAATTCTTGGTTCAAGATTCAAAACACGGCGCACAGCACCTTCAAGAACTTTTACAACTTCGCAGTCTTCAGGTGTTGCAGGAGATTCAGAAGCCTGTTCTTCACTCACAGTAAATGTAACTCCATATTGAGAAGCAATTTCATCACAGCATTTCTTGATTTTTTCCCTGACAAAATCAAGAGAATAAACCGGAAGAATACGGCAGTCAAAATACATTATATCATCGCCGGGAATTGTATTTACATTCGGAACATTTGCTTCCTGCTTTGTAGGCTGCAGAGTTGAACGGTCTGGTGCAAAAAGAGAATCACGTTTATCAAGTTCTTTTTCAAGCGCATTTATCTTTAACGCAAGGGCACAGGACGCAAGTTTTGCATTAATACCTTCATCTGGAGTTGAACCGTGTGTCTGTTTTCCGTGTGTCTGAACTTTCAGCCACAAAATATTTTTTTCTGCAACTTCAATTGTTTCACCTTTCGGGTCGCCGCCGTCCGGTGTAATTATAAGGTCATCTTTATCAAAAAGATTGTAATTTTTTATAATATAATGAATTCCATAATTTGAACCGACTTCTTCATCTGCAACGAACAAAAGTTTAACCGTATATTCAGGCATTATGCCAAGAGCTTTTAATGCAAGAACAGCCATAATTGAACAAACTGCACCCTGCTGATCGTCTTCTACACCACGGCCAAAAAGTTTGCCGTCTTTCTGCACAACTTCAAAAGGTTCTGTGTTCCACAGACTGATTTCTCCGACAGGAACAACGTCCAGATGCGACATTATCCAAAGTTTTTTTGAAGTTTTTCCGGCAATTGTTGCAACGAGATTTGGTCTTACACCGCTTGAAACACGGCTGTCAGGTGCATCAAAATGTTCAAGATTATCAATTCCATGAGCAACCAGCCACTGTTCAAGCGCAGTACATTTTTCGCTTTCGCCATTGCCGCCGCTTTCAGGTGCAATTGCAGGAATTTTTGTCAAAAGCTTTTCAAGCTCAATTAATGTTTCTTTATTTTTTTCGATATATTCGCACACATTTTCAAAAGCACCCATTTTTCACCTCAAAAATTATTAAGCTGTCTCTAAAACTGAATATTTCCAGAGCTTTCATTTGTCTTCACTGATTGATTTTAGCAAAATAAATGCAGTTTTGGAATATAAAAATGCAGACATTTAAGGCACGTTTTCTGAATCAACCAACTGTCTTTTAAGCCGCTGCCAATATTTTTTACAGCAGAAGCATACTGAAACATTTCAAAACTTCATTTTTAGAAACAGCCATATTGATTTAGCAAACTTTCAGCTTTATACTGAAACAATGAATAGTTCAGCATTTGAAAAAATTTCTAAAACAATGGAACGCAAAATTGCGGCTCTTCCAGAAAGAATAAGACCATGGACAACCGAATATAAAAATGTTCCGCGAACTGCAATTATTACAGGACTAAACGGGTGCGGCAAAACAACTTTTCTGCTTTATCACAGCAAAGACAAAAACCTCATGTATTTTTCGGCTTCAAGCCCGCTTTTCCCACCAGAATCGCTTTATGACTTTGTTTCAGATATTTTTATGATGGGCTATGACGGTGTAATAATTGACAACGTACACTTTGCAAAAAACTGGGACACAAACTTAAAAGATTTATGCGACAATTTCAAAGATAAAATAATCTGGGCTGCAGATTCTTCTGAACAGATTTTTAGAAAAAGCAAAGGTGAAATTTCCAAACGATTTACTTCAATAAAAATGCCTCTGCTTTCTTTCAGGGAATTTCTGTTTATTGAAACAGGCGAAATTTATCCAGTTTATGATTTTGCTTCAAGCACATTGCCTGTACAGCCTGATTCAAAGATTCTTTTTCTTTTTAGAAAATACCGTGAATATGGAACACGACCAGTTTATAATCAGGATAATTTTGAAGAAAAAGCGCTTGAGCTTTTAAACGAAGTTTTTTATGCAGATATTCCGTTTTTTCTGCAGTCTGTAACAGAAGAAAACCTGCGTCTTATGAAAGCAATTGCAAATGCGCTTTTAACTTCAGGTTCTCTAAAAATTCCTGTCAGACAGCTTTGTTCAGAATGGTCAATCGGCGCAGAAAAGCTCTACCAGCTTTTGCGTGTAATGGAATCTTCCGGAATTATAAAAATAATAAGAGCAGAAAACGACACAAAGATTATGACAGCCGGAAGCAAACTGTTTCTTGCAGATTCGTGCCTTTACAGAGCTTATGCTTTTAATGAAGACATTGAGCGCGAAGCTTTTGCGACAATGTGCTTTTCTCAGCTTGGCTACGAAATTGAAGCAACAAAAAATAACGGCAATCTTATTGTTACAACGTCTTTAAGAAAAGGCTATAACCGCTACATTTTAGACATTGCAGGGAACGGCAAAAAAACACGCCAGTATGATTATCTTCTAAAAGACAATACAGACCTTCCAGTCGATAAAACAATTCCTTTATGGCTGCTCGGGATGATGTGGTAAAAAAAAGCAAATTAATGGACTCTTTACAGAACCCGTTAAAGTTTTATTCACAGTGATGTATCAATGCAAAGATGCAGGCACTCTGAATACTTTGCGTTGATTCATCGTCTATGTTTGTTCATTGTTTCTGTAGCAATGGCTGTTTATGTAACAATAAAAAATCTTTAGAAGCAATTTTTAAACTGAAATGCCTGAAACTGCGTTATTGCAGCTGTTGTAAATTCGAATATTTTCCCCTATTTTCAGTCTTGTATAACATTCCTCCAGTAACTGTTGTACTGTTCGCAGTATTCTTCATCATACAACCCGTATTTTATAAGTGCTTTTATAACTTCATCTCTGTTAAAATTTCCCAAAGTCCAGTTTCTTGTCCGCTTTTTCAAATTTTGAAAAAAGTTTCTGCTGTCTTCAAAAGTCTTAAATACATAGTTTCTGTAATTACTGATTTTATAATCATCGTCTTTCAGAGCCGGTGCATATCGATAACACTTTTTTCCGTCAATATTGATTTCATATTCATTAAGCACCTCAACAGACAATACATACGGTTCGTTTTTTATTATCTTATATTCGTCTCCGTCCTGATACCAGAATTCGGAACAAACCTGTATTTTGTCTTTTCCGAGAACTTTCCATGTACCGTTTTCTACGTCGCTTGTTCCATCTTTGCCGCTTGTAAATGCAAACCCGTCTTCCGGGCCAGAAAATATGTATACATAATATAAGTCTTCTGCAATTTCATGAAACCATTCTGACTGAATATATTCAGAAAGAGCTTTTTCTGTTTCCACAGAAAAGACAGGTTTCTTTTCTTCCAGATATCCGCCGAAAACCCAGCCGTATTCCCCAGTGTCACTTTGCCATTCATAACAAGGAAGCAGAACCTTTACCCAGTTATTTTCTATATTATCGATAGTTACCTTTTCACCGATTTCTGTAACTTTCAATGGAGAACAATGATGGACAGAACCGATTTGTACAGACTCAAGAGACGGTTCTTTTCGAATGCGAAGCCCTTCATGTGAATTTACATATAAATAATTTGGAATCGTATTACCTGCATTTTCAGATTCCTTTGATTGTGAAAGTTTTTTTTGTGTTACAGATTGGTCTAATACAAGTTCTCTGTCTTCTTTCATTACAGGATATTCATCAGTTTTTATGATTTCTGTTGATGTCGTGTTTTTCTTGTCGCAGCCAGCATAAAACATTGCAGAAAACATTAACGGAATGGCAAAAAAAACAAAAAAAGTTCTTTTCATAAAGTTCTCCTTTCATATTCTATAATATACAACATTCAAAATTCAACTGTCATTACATTAACTACATCTGATAAATGCGTCCGGACAAGATACGATTCACTTAAAGTCTTGCCCCAGCCACTTTTAAGGTGTCGTTATGATACATTCAAATAAAAAATCGGTTTAGGTTGGTGCGAAATGCTGCTTGTTTTGGATTGTTCTAATACAGATTGTTTAACCATAAATTTTGCCTAAAAAAATACAATAAATAAATTGTACAAATAGATTACTTTTGTTTTTCATAATCGGTTTTTAAATTTTTATAATTAAACTCTTTTGCAGCTCTATCAACAGACATTTTATAAAATTTATAGCCTCCTTCATATGTACAATTATAATATTCTCCTTTACGTATTATTGAAACTGGTATTTCATTTTGTAATTTCTCAGGAATTTTTAGTTCGCTATTATAATTAGCGCTAAAATATGTATACTTAGGCAAGCTACCGAAATATTTACAAAAATCCGGCAATGACTTAAAGTAATCATATAAGTAATCAATATTATCAATAATTTCCAGTATATTAGTTAGTTTCTTCTCTTGTATTAATTCAGGTAAATATTTAATTTCTATAAAACCTTTCGCAGAACTTTTATATTCTATTGATTTATTAGTTGGAGGAAAACTTACTGGTTTAAAATATTGAACAATTGGTACAAAATCATTTATTTGCAATAATGTTTGTGGCCATTTTCCTCTGGAACTCTTAAAATGATATAATTCAATATCTGAAAAAGAAATAAATCTGTTATTTGTCAGATAAACATAAATGCTATATGCATCATCTTCTGGATAATCAGATCTTTTTTCAAATTCTACAGATTCTACATCTTTGCATTTTAAGATTTGCTGCTTTACGTATTCTTCTTCTCCAATCGTAAAATAAGATATCGTAGGAATATCACCTATTTTCATTATGTTTATATAACAAGATGACAGCGAAAATATTAAAATAACCATTAAAAAAACTGTTAAAAATATTTTTGTCTTCATTTCGTGCATCCTCCAATTATAAAAGCAAAAATTCCAGTTGAAAATTATTGTGCTCAGTTTTTTTTGAAGTTGCAAAATACAAACAAAAGGCTGCCCTTCAAGAGCAGCCTTTTGTTTTTGCAGTTTAAGCTGTTATTTTTTTGCAAAATTCTTCTGATAAGCCTGCCAGGTTGAACTTACAAGTGTTTCAACGTCCGAAAATTTCGGTTTCCAGTTGAGCTTTTCTCTTGCATATGCAGAAGTTGCATAAAGACAAGACGGATCGCCCGGGCGACGTTCAACATAGCTTGCAGGAATTTTTTCGCCTGTTACACGACGCGCTGTTTCAAGCATTTCTGTAACAGAAACCCCTACTTCGCTTCCAAGATTTGCTACAAGACTTTCGTTCTTTGTTGAAATATATTCAAGAGCTTTTACATGAGCATCTGCAAGGTCAGAAACGTGAACATAATCTCTTATGCATGTGCCGTCTCTTGTATCATAGTCGCTTCCAAAAACTTTAAGTTCACTTCTAATTCCACAGGCTGTTTCCATAATTACAGGCAGTAAATTTGCCGGGTTCTGTTCGAGTCCGTAAAGTTCGCCGTCAGGATCATAGCCTGCTGCATTAAAATAGCGCAAAGCTGCATATTTTAAACCGCGCAGCTGGTCATACCATTCAAGATAATGTTCAATATCAAGTTTTGTAAAACCATAATAATTTGCAGGATTCTTCGGATGTTTTTCGTCAATCGGGAGATACTGCGGTTCACCAAAAATTGCAGCACTTGAAGAAAAAACCATTTTTTTGCAGTTGTTTTTTACTGCTGCATTCAAAATATTGATTGTTCCAGAAATATTGTTTAATGAATATTTTTCAGGTTCAATCATTGATTCTCCGGCTGCTTTAAATGCAGCAAGATGAATAAAAGCATCAAAACCGCGTGCAAATGCAGCATCAAGCTGCGTAAAGTTCAGAATATCTCCGTGAATGAAATCATTCGTCTTAAAAAGATTCTGTCTTAAACCTGAAGAAAGATTGTCAAAAACTGCAACAGAGTGTCCGCTTTTCAAAAGGGCTTTAACAACATGACTTCCAATATAACCAGCACCACCGATAACTAAAACTTTCATTTTTTCTCCAATATCCAGAGGCGCCTTAAACTCTGCGTCTCAAGATTTTATATAATGGATAAACAAATTCAAAGCTAAATCCGTTACTAAAAAATTTCCGTTTTTTAGAGATGCACAGATATATCTCTTTTCTCTTTTTAACATTTCCTTTATACTATAATTCTCTTGAAAATCATTTTTCTTTAGATTTTCAAAAAAGCCTTTTTGGCACACTTTTCACGATAGAGGATTCTTTATGGTTATTCTTACATTAAACTGCGGAAGCTCTTCCGCCAAATACCAGGTTTATGACTGGGACAATAAAGACGTACTTGCGTCTGGCGTAGTTGAACGTGTTACTCAAGACGGTTCAGTAATTACACATAAAGCAAAAGGCAAAGAAAAATTTGTAAAAGAAAGCCCATGTCCAACACACAAAGAAGCAATTGAATTAATCATCAACGCAATTACAGACAAAAATGTCGGTGTAATCAGCGACATGAGCGTTATTAAAGCTGTAGGTCACCGTGTTCTTCATGGAGGCGACAAATTCACAAAATCAGTAATTTGTACTCCAGAAATCATTGAAACATTCCGTTCTGTTCAGGACCTTGGTCCGCTTCACAATCCTGCAAATATTATGGGAATTGAAGCAGCACAGAAAGTTCTGCCGGATGTTCCACACTGCGCAGTTATGGACACAGCATGGCACCAGACAATGCCTGCAACAAGCTTTATGTACGCAATTCCACACGAATGGTACGAAAAATATGCAGCACGCCGCTATGGTTTCCATGGGACATCATTCCTTTACACGGCAAAACGTGCATCTGTTCTGCTCCACAAAGAACCAAAAGACACAAACGTTATTATTGCCCACATTGGAAACGGTGCATCTATGTGCGCTGTAAAAAACGGCAAATGTTTTGATACATCAATGGGAATTACTCCGCTTGAAGGTCTTGTAATGGGCACACGCACTGGCGACATGGACCCAGCTTTGGCATTTTACATCATGCGAAAAACAGGCATGTCTCCTGCTGAAATGGACACAGCAATGAACAAAAAGTCTGGTCTTTTAGGCATTACAGGCAAATACACAGACCGCCGTGATGTTCAGAAAGCTGCTGAGGCAGGCGACGAAAAAGCTAAACTTGCAGTCGAAATGGAATGCTACCGCTTAAAAAAATACTTTGGTTCTTATATGGCTGCTCTTGGCGGTGCAGAAGCAATCGTATTTACTGCAGGTGTTGGCGAACATGCTCCTTTAATCCGCGAAAAATGTCTTGAAGGACTTGAATTCTTGGGCATTAAACTTGATAAAGCAAAGAATACACTTGCAAATTCAAGCAATGCAGAAACATGCATCAGTGCAGATGATTCAAAAGTAAAGATTTTCGTAATTCCAACAGACGAAGAACTTGTAATGACAGAAGACGCTTATGCTTTGATGAAAGGCACATATGACGTTCATACAAACTTTACATATTCTTTCCAGAGTCCGGATTACGTAAACAAAGCACGTGCAGAAGGTCTTAAAAAAGAACTTGCAGAAAATCCAAAACTTGCAACAATTCTTGCAAAATAAAACAAGCCGTTAACGGCTGTTTCAAAAATCCCTGAAACTTCAGTTTTAACACAACTGTTTCAGGGATTTTTTTATGCATTCCTGATAAATTTCCGCTTTTTAATAAAGACAGCTTCGTAATTATTGCTTTTCAAAAAATTCAGTTTTTATAAAGCAACAATATCTCAAAAACAAATTTTCATGCTAAAATAAGACAGAATTATTTGAAAGCATTAAATGCTCGGAGGTTTTTATGACATTATTTGTTTATTTCTTGGCACTTTTTGCTTTTGTATTCCTTTCGTTTCTGCTTATTTTAGTCATATGCAAAAGAAAGAAAAATTACCTTCAATATCTTCTTATTGGTTTTATTGTTACAATTGAATTCTGGTTCTGTCTGCTTTTTTTTGAAGATGTTTCTTTAAGGGTCAATCATCTGGAATTTGCAAAAATTCTTGAGCGGTTCAAATATCTTTCAATTTCCATAACGCCAATATGGATAATTCTTCTATCATATTATTTTGCAAGAGACGGAAAAACAGCAAATAAATTTGCTTATTTGCTCGCAATAGATCCTGTTATTACGCAGTTTGCACTTTGGACAAACGACAGATTTAACCTGTTCTATTCATCTTATACAGTTTTGGGTCAATCTATAGGATCACTTTCCATAGCACATATTATGATTTTTAATGCCACAATTGCATTTTCTGTCTTTTTCCTTTTTGAATTCCGCAAAAAAAGCGAAAAAGAAATGCACACGCAGGCAACTTTTATTATTTTAAGCACATCTCTGCCAATTTTAGTAAACATCTTATATATTGCGAAAATACCTTATTTTAACGCATATGCCACACCGATAAGTTTTGCAGTCTGTGCTTTTTCATTTTACAAAACAATCTTAAAATATAATTTTCTTGAAAACACACCGCTTGTTCTGCGTTCCATCGTAGACCGCATCTCTTATGTTTATATTGTTCTTGACGAACAGCTTACAATCGTAGATTTTAACGAACCGGCTTTTCAGGCATTTCCGTCGCACAGATTGAAAAAAGGAACATCTTTTAATGAAATCATCAATGCATATCATTCATTTTTTGATTATGACATGATGCTTAATGTTATTTCTGAAGCCCGCAAAACAAGAAAACCGGTAAAAACAGAAATAATCTATCATCCGACAGAAAACAGCGATACAGACCATATATTTCAATGTGAATTTACCCCGATTTTTCACAAAGACCGTTACAGAGCCTGCATAATGATGGGACAAGACATTACACAGTCAAAAAAAGATTATGCAAGTTTTGTCGAACAGGAGCGTCTTACTTCAATTGCACAAATGATTGGAAGTGTCGTTCAAAATCTAAAAGCACCAGTCTTGAGAATGTCAAATTCGACAAACAACATTGACGGAATAACAGAAGAATGTTTGCAGCAGCTTAAAAACGGCAGCCTTAATTCAGATGAATTTCAGGAAATTATCAGGGAAATCCGACAGAATCTTCAAAGCCAGCGTTCCGGTATTGAAGCCTTTGAAAGCATTCTTTCAACCATAACAGAACAGACAGAAAGGCTTATTGTTGAAAACGGCAAGAGTTTTTCACTTGAAGAACTTTCAAAACGTGTTGAATTTCTTGTAAAAGACAAACTGAAAGCAACACAGTGCACGCTCAAAACGACAGTCAACGGCAATAAAGATTCACTCATTCAAGGCGACATGGGCAGTCTTGCACAGATTCTGCTTGCATTAATTACAAACAGCATGCATGCATACAAAGGTGCGGAAGGTTTTATTTATTTTACAATTACCCAAAAAAAAGAAAATGTTCTGCTTTCCATCGGAGACTACGCCGGAGGCATTCCGATGGAAATTCAAGACAAGCTTTTTAAGCAGGTTGTTACAACAAAAGGCAAGCACAGTTCTGGAACAAACCTTTATATGGCACACGCCACAATAATAGGCCATTTTCAAGGCAAAATGTGGTTTACATCAAAGCAGAACGAAGGCGCAGAATTTTTCATTGAACTGCCGCTTTTAAAGGCAGACACAGAAGACAAAGACACGGAAATTACAATGGCAGACGCATAAACAAAATCTGATGCTTGTTAACAAAAAAGCCGGAACGACAGACAGCCGTTTCAGCTTTTTGCAGATTTTTCAAGACAAAGTTTCAAGTGCTTCAGCACAAACTTCCCATTTTGCATTTAATTCTTCAAGCGTTTTATCAAGTGCTTCTATTTTCTTTTGAACGGCTGAACTTTTTGCACCATCTGAATAAACAGCAGGAAGCGCAAGTTGTGCTTCTAAATCTGCTTTTTCTTCTTCTGTGGCAGCAATTTCATTCATCAACTGTTCTTCTTCACGTTCAAGCTTTTTACGCTCATTTTTGCGGCGCTTTTCATCTTCCCAGCTCAATTGAGAAGACTGCTTTTTTTCAGGCTGTGCAGCTGCAGCCTGTTTTGCTTCGTTTGTACTTGTGTCTGTCGGAGCACCTTGTGCTTCAGCTTCAAGCCGCTCAAGATAATAACGATAGTCGCCGGCAAACAGACGCGCCGAACCAGGTTTAAGTTCTATTACACGTGTTGCAAGGTTTTCAATAAAGCCTCTGTCGTGCGAAACAAACAAAACCGTTCCGCCGAAATCTTTCAATGCATCAAGCAAAACATCTTTAGAAGATAAATCAAGATGATTTGTCGGTTCATCAAGAATCAAAAGATTTACTGGCCTTAAAAGAAGTTTAAGCAGCGCAAGCCGGCTTTTTTCTCCACCAGAAAGAACCGAAACCTGTTTATAAACATCATCGCCACGAAACAAAAATGCACCGAGCATATCGCGCACTTTTGGAATTAATTCAAACGGTGCCTCTGCTTCAATTGTTTCAAGCACAGTTTTTGAGCCCTGCAGCTGCTCTGCACTGTCCTGAGAGAAATATCCGATAGAAACACCTGCACCAAGTTTTACTGTTCCAGAAAAATCCTGGTCTTGACCTGCAATAATTCTGAGCAATGTTGTTTTTCCGGCACCGTTTCGACCAGCAACAACAAGTCTTTCGCCGTTTTCAAGAATAAAATCAAGGTTTTTGATTACACAATTCGGCTCAAGATGCTCGTTTGAAGCTGGATACGTTTTAGAAAGTTCACTTACAGTAAGAACAAGCTTGCCCGAATGTGGAGCAGGCGGAAAAGAAAAATGTATTTTTTTTAAGTTTTCTGGAATTTCAATGCGCTCGATTTTTTCGAGCATTTTCATGCGTTCCTGTGCCTGTGCAGCTTTAGTAGCTTTTGCACCAAAACGACGGATAAAATCTTCCAGTTTTTTTATCTCTGCCTGCTGAAGTTCATAATTTGCCATAAGCTGATCAAGCTCTGCACGACGAACTTCTTCGTAATGCGAATAGTTTCCAGCATAACGGCGAAGGTTGCCGTTAAAAAGCTCATAAACTTCATTTACAGTTACATCAAGGAAAAAGCGGTCATGGCTTACAATCAAAAAACCGCCTTTAAAATCCTGCAGCCATTGTTCAAGCCATGTTCTTGCTTCAATATCAAGATAGTTTGTCGGTTCGTCAAGCAAAATAATATCAGGTTTTTCAAGCAGAACTTTTGCAAGCGCAATTCGCATCTGCCAGCCGCCAGAAAATTCTGCGACAGGACGGTCAAAATCTTTTACAGCAAAACCAAGACCTACAAGCACCTGTTCAGAAACAGCTTCACGCCGATACCAGTCAGATTCTTCAAGTTTTGTCTGAAGTTCATGATATTTTTCAAGAAACGGTGCACTTTTTGCATCATTCTTGGAATATTCTTCTTTTTTGAGCTCGTCGCCAAGCGCATCAAGCTCTTTTGAAAGACTATGCCCATATTCAAAAGCACGGTCAACTTCTTCTCTTAGCGTTGCATCTTTAAACACAATGCCAGACTGAGGAAGATATGCAATTCTGGCATTTTTCTGCACAGCCCGTTCACCGGAATCTGCTTCAATGGAACCGGCAAGCACTTTCATCAAAGTTGACTTTCCAGAACCATTTGCACCAGCCAAGGCAGCTTTGCTGCCGGCAGCAAGGTAAACTGTGGCGTCTTTTAATATGTCACGGTCTCCAAAAGCAAGAGAAACTTTAGAAAATTGAACAAATGCCATTATTCATTTCCAAAAAACAGAACGAGCGCATTTGTTCCCCGTGCTGTTACAACATTGTCTTTAATTGTGGCAGCTGTTGTTTCTTCAAGCCTTATGCCATTCGATTCAAGTTTATAAAGGAAGCGGACTTTCTTATTATTTCTGTCAAATGTAAAAGTAACAACACCATCATAAACAGAAGAAACAGAAGCGTTTGCAAAAGTATCAAAAGATATTCTGCCTCTTTCGCCAGACTGTGCCGGAATAACCTGCGGAACAAGGCGCTGATAAGATGTCCACGAAAATGTACCGTCATCAAGAAGAAATAAATCGCCGTAATTTGTGCTTGAAAAATTAGAACCAGACATTACAAAACGTGCAAGCAGTGCAGAACGGCGCTCTTCTTCAGCTGCAATAATTTCTTCAATTGGTGCTGAAAGCTGAACAAGAGTTTCAGCTTTTTGTTTGCCTTTTGAATCCGGGTACTGCAAAACGACTGCATTATTTTTGCGGACACTCAAAATAAGGTTTGTGCCCTTAAAACGATAATTTCCATTATCAAGCTTTTCTGTTCCGGCATAATTCCATGTTTTGAACGAATCCTGCATTCTAAGTTCAATTGTTCCTGTTTCTTTTCCCGGATTAAAATAATAATTTTTTTCAAAATAAGGAATGTCAACCTGATTATCATTGATCATTGAAAGATATTTTTCAGGATACCATACAGAATCAAGAATTGTTTCTATAACTTCATCATATGCAACTTCAACTTCTTCTTTTTGCTGAGGAGCTGTTTCATCAAATAATTTCAAGTTATAAGAAAAGCACCAGCCTGTTGTTCCATCTGAAGTCATAACCCAAAGCCAGTCACCGGGCAGCGGTTTTGAACCGGACATAGGAGCAGTTCCTGTTCCTTTCTTTAAAACCTTAAGATTTTCACCTTTTCTAAGCCTGTAAACCTGCCGTGCTGTATTTACAGGTTCATAACGAACCGGCAAACCGTCAATAACAACAGATGCATAAACACTCTGATATTCTCTATATGAATCATAGGCTTTTATAGCTTTGTTTTTAGCAGCCGGTGTTGTTATTTGCCAGAAAGGAACTTCTATTTTCTGCTGTGTTCCTGGAGCACCAATAACATAAACCTGACTGATGTTGGATTTAATATAAACCTGAACTAAATCGCCGTCGCGAAGCCCTGCTTCCGGCAAAGACCACAACATAACACTGTATCCAAGTTTTTTTGAACACGAAGCAAATAATAAAACACAAGCCAAAGAGGCCGCTAAAATGAATGTCTTTAAACAATTGAAGGATTTCATGCTGCAAGCATAGCACAGAGAATCATTTTTTGGAAGATAGAAGGAACATACAAAAATGCTCCAGCCTGAATGACGATTCAAACCGGAGCATTTTATGCTGCTGAACATCATAAAATATTCAGCTGCAAAAATTGCAATTTATAAAGAAGCTGCTATGCATTAATTGCAATTGTCCGTACAGAACTTTCTGATTTTCGTGGAATGATTACAGAAAGAACTCCATTTGCAAAATTTGCTTTTACTGCATCTGCATCAATGTCATTTGGCAAAGAAAAACGACGCATAAACTGCATTGAACTGCGTTCTTTTATAAGCCATTCGCCATCGTCCTTTTTCTCTTCTTTTTCAGTTTTTGCTTCTTTTACAGAAGAAATTGAAAGCAAATAATCTTTCAAGCTGATTTCAACATCTTTTTCTGTCAGACCAGGAAGATCCATATCCATAAGATAAGCATCTTTTGTTTCTTTTACGTCAACTTTTGGAGCAGAGAATCTTGCAGCCAAAGTTTTTTCTGACGGAAGGAATCTGCCCATTGCCTGATTCATTTCGTCAAATGCATCAAACAAACCATCTGAAAAACGTGGATTAAAAATACTAAGTGTGTTCATATAAACCTCCAAAGTTATATTCGCTTTTGTCGTTATTTTTGTACTTTTTACGTACACAAACTATATTGCAAAAAGCGTGCCAACTTTTAAGTTTTCACAAAAAAACAAAACCTGTTTTTATTCAATTTTTATAATTCATTCTGTGATAACGAATTAAAAACTCAAAAGAAATAAAGGTTTCCTGCAGAAAAGAATTTTCACTAAAAAATATTTATTCAATTTCTTTCTGAATGATGCATCTACCCCTTTTCTGCTTTATTTTTTTACTTTTTTTCCCACGTACAGAAAGTAAAAGCCAGCTTTAAAAGAAAGCATAACGTTCTGCATCGGGCTGTTTATCTTCAATAGACCATTATTTAAAACATTTTCTGCATGGTTATGAAGCAATTTTATGCAGATGAGTCAAATAAACACACAAAATTGCGTCTTTTTGACTCACAATCTATTTTTTTTACATAAATATGGAAACAAACAGAACATATTTTTTATAAAACAGAATTTCACAGTGTATAAAAAAAAACAAAAACGTTGTATCATAGCAGCATGACTAAACAAAAAAGCTATTCACTTCCATTATCAATTACGCTGTTTACTCTGCTTGGCATTGCTGTTTTTCTTCAGGTGCGCTCTTCCATTACAATTCAACGCATTGAAGAGCAGCGGCTTTCAACACGACTTGCAGATGATGTTCATTTTCTAGTTGAAACAACAAAAGAAGATTTGTTTTTTCAGTCTTTTCTTACAAATACGCACCGTACAAATTTTGCAGATGCATTGATTTCTTTTGAAGGTTTTGAATATGCAGTTTTTCAATGGCAAGGTCAGCAGGACACACCAAGCCTGTTTGACTCGCTTTATGTTTATTCGCAAAGATTAAACAAAACTTATGAATGGGCCGGTGCCTCGTTCAGAGAAATAAAACCTGATTCAACCGACAGTCTTGAAACACTTACAAATCTTATTCAAAACGAATCAATCTTTGATACACAGAAAATTGCGGCGTTAAAAACAGGTCAAATTCTTATTGTTGAACCGCTTTATCTTGCAGAACAAGACAGTCAGCTTTATATAATCAGTTTTATCAACAAAGAAGATTTTTATTACAACCTTTTGCCATATAACACAGAACACTGCGTTCAGGAATCTAATGATTTTTATTTTCGTGTAAGGGATACAGAAACAAATAAAATCTTTTACGAAAGCAATCCGGAATGTCCTCCGCAATTTTTTAACAACCCGGATTTTACACTGGCACTAATTCAGGTTGATGAATCAATTTCCATGATGCCAAGCCGCAAAAACAAAGATACGGAAAACCTGCTTGAAACAAAAAAAGGAGAACGTTTCTATAAAATTGCAGAAGAACCATTTAAACAGGAAAAACTTGAGCTTGAAGTCATTCACAGGAGAGGTTCGCTTTTAAAAGCAAGTACACACAATATGAGGCTTAGCCTTACATCGTCTTTAATCGTCCTGCTTGTTCTTGGCGGCACAATGATTCTTGTCATTAGAAATATGCGCAAAGCAGAACACCTTGCAAAACATCAGCAGGAATTTATTTCAACAATTACACATGAATTAAAAACACCGCTTGCAGTTATTTCTGCTGCAGCACAGAATATGAGCGACGGCATCGTTACTTCACAGGAACGAATCTGCTATTACGGCAACATGATTCATAAAGAAAGCATAAGGCTGAAATCGACAATCGAATATTTTTTACTTTATTCAAAAATTACAACCGGAACAAATTTAAAACATGAAAAACATAATTTATGCGATTTAATAAAAGATGAAATTTCACATTGGGAACTGCCATGGAAAACAGACAATTTTCAAATTGAAATCAAACTGCCCGACGAAGAAATTCCAATTTTCTGCGACAAGACTGCAATATTAAGTGCAATTGATAATATAATTTCAAATGCTTTTAAACATTCAAAAGAAGGAAAATACACAGCAATAGATGTTTCCATTGAAAACTGCCCTGTAAAAATTGCACGGCACACTTTTGCACCGTCTGGAACAAAAAAAGCGGCAATTGTCCGCATAACAGACCACGGTTCAGGCATTCCAAAAAATGAACAGAACCTTATATTTGACCCTTTTGTTCGTGGAAAAACAGCTTATAACAAGCAGATTGAAGGCAGTGGCGTCGGCTTAAATCTTGTAAAACGAATAATGAACCTGCACGGAGGACTGGTTCTTCTGGAAAATTCTTCTGCCGAAGGAACAACCTTTGTGCTTGCTTTTCCGATTGCAGACCATGCACTTCAAACAGAAGAAACCACAATTTAGCAGTACAAAAACAAAGAACAGAACCTGTTGAAATATCTTAAAAATATCAAACAGGTTCTGCCCTTTACACAATTTGTTAATTTTTTGAAAAAAAAGCATAAATCAGTCATTTTTTTTTATTTTACAAAGCTAGAAAAATGTAAAAAAGCTTGCTCGATTTTACAGAATGAATATAATATAGAAAGTGAACTTTGTGAATTATTTTATTCAAAGGTTTTATCAAGTCCTTTCATTAAAGCAGGACTTTACAAGTGATGAACACAGATAAAATACTTCTGTTCATTTTATTGGAATCGTAGTTGTGCTTAATTTTATTTGAAGACCGTCGGTCAAGGCAAAGCACAAACAAGGAGGATACAATGGGTAAAAAGATTCTCATCGTTGAAGATGAAGAAGGCTTACGCATCACCATGGGCGACAGACTTGCATCCGAGGGATATCACGTCATTGAAGCAAAAACCGGTACACAAGGCATTGAACTTGGACACAACGAAACAATTGACCTTATCATTCTTGACGTAATGCTGCCAGAAGTCGATGGTTTCAGCGTCTGCAAAAAACTTCGGGAAGATGGTGTTCTGACACCTGTCATTATTCTCAGTGCCAAAAGCCTCCTTGAAGATAAAGTAACAGGCTTAAAAAACGGTGCAGACGATTACATGACAAAGCCTTTTGAAATGGCTGAATTACTTGCACGCATCGAAGTACAAATCAGAAGAGGCGAAGCAATTAAGGCTGTTCATTCAAAACCAGATAACAATGAACCTGCAGACTTAGTCATCAACTTGCGCCGCGGCTATATGGAAGTTCACGGCGAAGAAGTTCCACTTTTGGCTCAGGAAATAAAACTGCTTGATTACATGTATCTGCACGAAGGCGAAGTAATTTCAAGAGACACCTTGCTAGAAGAAGTCTGGGGTTATGAAGAAAAGGTCAGCACAAGAACAATCGATGTGCACGTTGCCCGTCTCCGCCAGAAAATGAACGATGCAAAAGGTGTTCCGCGCTACATTCAGACAGTGCGCGGAATAGGTTACAAATTTACATCGCCTAACAGCGGCTCTTCTAAATAGTCTTTTTCATAACGAAGAAAAGCGGCGCGCGAAATGTTGCGCCCGCCAAAACGGGCAATATGATCAGTATAAATCTGAGAATCAATTAATTTGCCGCCGGCTTTTCTGAATGCTTTAACAAAAGTGCAGAAAGCAGCTTTCGACGCGTTTTCTGCACTTGAAAACATAGATTCACCAAAAAAAACAGAACCAATCAAAACGCCATAAAAACCACCGGCTAAAATTCCATCTTGAAAAGCTTCAATTGAATGTGCAAAACCTGCTTCATGCAGCGCGCAATAAGCTTCAATCATATCAGGCGTAATCCATGTTCCTTTTTGATCCGGTCGTTTAGCTTTAGCACAAGACGTTATTACATCTCTAAAAGATGTATCCATTGAAAATGTAAAGACATTCTGGTTCAATACGCGTCTAAGGCTTTTAGGAACATGCAGCTCTTCTGGGAACAATACAAAACGAGGATCCGGAGACCACCACAAAACAGGGTCGCTTTCATTGAACCAAGGGAAAATTCCCTGAAGATACGCAGAGCGGAGCATTCCAGGTGATAAATTTCCACCGACAGCGACAAGACCGTCTTTAGCACTTTCTGGCGATGGAAACTGAAAATAATCATTTATTCCAAAAAACGGAAAATCGTTATCGTTTTGATTTGCGTCCATATCTCATCACGATTTTGCCGTCTTTTTCGCTGCAGACAACAGATCCACCATTCGAAAGCCTGCCAAAAAGCACCTCATCAACAAGAACAGCAGAAATTTTTTCATCAATTGTACGGCTAATATTTCTGGCACCAAATTCGACAGAAAAGCCTTTTTCTGCAAGATATTCTGCACAGGAATCTGTTACAGTAATTTTTACATTCTTATCAGACAATCTTGCAGAAAGTTTTGCAATTTCTTTATGCACAATCGAAATCATTATGTCTTTATTCAAATGCTCAAAAGGAATAACTGCATCAAGCCTGTTACGGAATTCAGGAGTAAACAATTTTTCGACAGCATCGTTTACAGCAGAAGAACCGATAGTTCTGTCACCAAAACCAATCAATGACTTTGAAACGTCACGTGCACCAGCATTGCTTGTCATAATAAGAAGAACATTTCGAAAATCAGCTTTGCGCCCCTGGTTATCTGTCAATGTTGCATAATCCATAATCTGCAGAAGAACATTGAAAATATCAGGGTTTGCTTTTTCAATTTCATCAAGCAAAACAAGAGAATTCGGCTCGCGGCGCACGGCCTCTGTCAAAAGACCACCTTCTTCAAACCCCACATAACCAGGCGGAGAACCTAAAAGACGGCTAACCGTGTGTTTTTCCTGATATTCGCTCATATCGAAGCGATGCAGCTTAAGCTGAAGATTTTCAGCCAGCGTTTTTGCCAATTCTGTTTTTCCTACTCCTGTAGGACCTGCAAACAAAAAACAGCCCATTGGTTTTTGCGCATCTCTAAAACCAGCACGAGAACGTTTTATTGCAGCAACAACAGTTGAAACAGCAAAATCCTGTCCTATAACATTTTTCTTTAACACATCTTCAAGATTTTTTAACCTGTCTTTTTCTGAAACTGTTACAGTAATTTCTGGAATGTGCACCATTTTTGCCGTAATTTTTTCAATAAGCTTTTCTTCAATGAGCACATTATCTTGTGCATCATTTTCTTCCGGATGAAGGCGAAGATACGCACCAGCTTCGTCAATAATGTCTATAGCTTTATCTGGCAAAAAACGATTAGGCATAAATTGTTTTGAAAATTTTACAGCACTTTCAAGCGCCTTGTCTGAATAATGCACAGAATGAAATTTTTCAAAACGAGGCGCAACGCCTTTTAATATTTTAACGGCTTCTTCTTCTGAAGATTCTTCTACATCAATTTTTTGAAACCGGCGCGACAATGCGCGGTTTTTTTCAACATAACGGGAATATTCCTCATATGTTGTTGCACCCATGCAACGGATATCTGACGAAGAAACTAAATCTGCAAAAAGATTCGCACCGTCAGAGAAACCGTTCTGACCGGAACCATAGCCGATGATTGTATGTATTTCATCCACAAAAAGAATGACATTTTTTCTGCGCAGAAGCTCATCTGAAATGCGTTTAATGCGTTCTTCAAGTTCTCCGCGGAATTTTGTTCCTGCAATAAGCCGTCCGACATCAAGTTCAAGAACGGTACAATCTTTAAGAATATCAGGAACATTCTGCATTGCAACATTTCTGGCAATGCCATAAGCAATTGCAGTCTTGCCGACACCTGGCGCACCTACAAAAAGCGGGTTATTTTTGGTCTGTCTGCACAAAACCTGCAGGGCACGTTCAATTTCTTCATTTCTTCCGATAAGCTCGTCTAACTCACCATTTTTTGCCCTGTCCGTCAAATTAACAGTAAAACGTTCAAGTACCGATTTGCGGTTTTTAGGTTTTGCATTTTCAGTTATTTCGACATCGTCTATGTTTATAATTTCATCATCAGATTTTGTTTTTTCTGCATTTTCAAGCTGTTCTGTTTCATTTTTCAATTCTTCAATGCTCAAAAGCTTCTGTTCTGCATATTTAAGCAAATCTTCAAATGAATTAAGCTCTTTTTCGTCATCTTCCTTGCTTTGCGATAAATTCTCTTTCAATGCATCAGATTCAAGCTCCGTGTCATTTTCATCAGCTTCGTCTTCTGAATATTCACTAAAAGAAATGCCGCTTATAAGCGCAAGGCGCTGCAACCCAGATGATTTAAGATAATAAGACGCATGCGTTTTTTCACAGTCATAAATGCTTATAAGCAGGTCTTCGAGTTCTATTGCTTCTTTTTCGCAAAAAAAGCAATGTTCTGTTGCACTCAATATGACACTCTGAAAACCGGCACTTTCTACAGTTTCGCCTACAATTATTATAGGAAGTTTTTCATCAAGATATCTGTAAAGGCTTTCGCGGACCATAGAAACATTGGAACCACATGATTCAAGAAGATTTTCTATTTTTTTCACAGAAATCAACTGAAGCAAAAGATGTTCCGGTGTTAAAAATTCATGCTTATGCCTTTCTGCATAAGACTTTGCAGCTTTTAAAATTTTTTGAACTTGTGCGGAAAATTTCATTAGACTTTCTCCATTTTGCATCGCAAAGGGAAACCGTTGGCGCGGGCATTTGCATGCACAATTTCTACACGCGTAAATGCAATATCATATGGATAAACACCGACAATGCCACTGCCATTTTTATGAACACATTCTGTAATTGAAACAGCTTCTTCCTGTGATTTATGAAACACTTTTTCTAAAATAAGCTCGACAAAATCTTTCGTCGTAAAATCGTCATTCAACAAAATAACTCTATATTCCGGCGGCTCTTCAAAAACAGAACCTTCCGCCAGTGTCGAATCAAATTGGCTTTCAAAAGATAAACTCATACGGTTACTATATATGAACAACGAAAATTTGAAAAGACCATCAGATATTCCGCTGTTATAATAAAGTACATTACTAAAAGCAGACTTAATCTGAAAAATTTTGAACAGGGCTTAAAAAGCTAAAGGGAACAACTAATACGGTTCAAAACACAGCAGCATTTCAAGTACCATGTCAGAGCAGGGGCCGAATCAAATTCGGCAAGACACTGCTTTTCAGTCGTTTCCTTCAATAATTTGAATTAACTTAAAAATTCTAAGAGTCGTCTTTCATTGAAACAAAGCCGAGACTCAGTATTATAAACAAAATGATATAAATAACCAGACAGACAGGCAAAGCCGATACTCCGATTGAGCCAATCAATGACATAAGCAGCAGACTTACTACATAGCGGCAGAAACCGAGCAGGAAGTATGCGATTACGGCAAAAAACGGAACCGAAAACAGCCACCAGAAGTGTACAAACTGTTTTTTTGAGATTTTAAACTGCCAGGCAAGAATTGCTGCAACAAGAGCCATAAAAATAAACATAAAAGGCTGAGAAAGTCTTGTACACAAAGCATGGAAATAAACCTCAAAAGAGAAACCGTACTGTTTGGCTTTTGAGCAGAATGTTGCAAGTGAAATCAGCGACATTGTTTCTGTTCCCTGTGCTACATCTGTAATCTGCAAAAAGTCTTTAAATGACAAAGGCAGAACATAAACATTGCGGTTTTCATTTTCCGAAGTTTTGCCTGCATAAAATTCTGGCAAAATCTTAACGCCTCTGTCATCGCGATGAACGCAGTTTATAATAAGATATGGCACAGTTTTCTGTTTTTGATTTGCAACAATGTGTTCGAAAGAGGCATCAATTTTTTCAGCACGTTCAGCAATCAGCTTTGCATATGGCACATAAAAATCTTCTTCAACATTTTTGTCTTTATCATAAGAAACTATATGAAGTCCGCGCACATATTGAACAGATCCGCCACTGTCTTCAATAGAAGTTATGCCTTTCATTCCAACAACAAGAAGGGTTCCATCTTGTCTTGTAATTGAAAAATGAACATTTCTCACAGATTCAAACGGCTGCAAATCATAAGTTTCATCAATAAAGAAGCATTGATTACGCAAATTATATTCAGCAATTGCAAGATACCGGTTTACATCAGGGTCAATCGTCGAATCTGAAGCAGCAAGCAGTTCCCTGAAAATATAATATGCCTGAAGATAATCACCAGAAATAATCGCTGCATATCCGCTGCGTTTCAAAGCATACATTGCTTCTGAAGTTCCACCAAGGCTGGAATCTGCAACCTGCAGCTTGTCCCATGCTTTTGCAGCAAGACTTTTAGCTTCGTTCAGATTTGCATTCTGCGAATCGTAAGCCTGCAATGCAAGCGTTGCATAATAATGAGCATCAAAAAATGAACCCGAATTATATGCTTTTCTTGCCCGTTCAATAAGTTCTGGAACGGGAATATTTGTTTCAATTTCGTTGTCTTTTAATGGCGGCGGCAAAGAACCGGAACGGCGCGGAGCAGCTTCTGCATGACTTGCATCAATTTCAGTCTGAAGCAAAATATCATTTATTTCTTTAGATGCAGGATTGATGCGAAGCGCCTGACGGGCAAAAAGTTCTGCTTCTTCATAGTTCCCTAAAGTAAGATGCTTTTTTGCACGTTCAGAAAAATCTATAAAATCAGTAGATGCATTTATAATTGCTTTTTGATTTGACTTCATCAAAGGCAGCAGAACTTCTGTAGCTGCAACAGAAAGAACAAGACAAAAAATCATCATTGAAAAAACACTCCGCAAAAAGCGAAGCATTTCCTGCTTGTTTTTTGGATTGTCATTTTTCATCTCTTTTGCAAAAGCCCATGAAAAAGAAACCATAAAACCAGAAATCTCAAGTGCAGAGAAAACTGAAAAATAATAAAAAAATGCAGTATTTAATTTATATCTTGTTATAAAAACAGGAATAATTTCAGGCGGCGTGTCTTTTATAAAAGCAAAAGCACAAACAAGCAAAAAAGAGATTAAAAAATAAATGACAAAGAAAAATCCTACTCGTCCAGTAATAGACTTCATAAATCCGCTCCCAAGTTGCGCTTTCGTCTTAAAAGATGTGCAATAAGACCACCTATAGAACCAAGCAGCAATAAAAGAACATTAAGCATTAACGGCATAACAAGCCCCGCAGATTCAGCAGAAAACAATTCACTGATGAACATCTTTGCAGGAGCAAAAACTTCGGTACAAAGTGCAAAATAATTTGAAACAAGAACAATCACAAAAGCCAGAATCATCATAAAAACACTGAGAAGCGGCCACGAAGAAATAAACGAAACACCCCACAAAGCAAAAAATGCAAGGACAATCGAAGCCAGACACAAATAAGGAAGCCAGCCTTGATTATAAGCTTTGTAAAAGCAATCAGAAAGCGAAGCCAGCGCTTTTATCGGCCAGTCAAGATAAAATGGCAAAGCCAGTTCATTTTTGATAAGCAAATCAGCTGATATTTCTTCTTCATCAAACTGAAAGTTCTTATGTTTAAATGTTTCAAAAACTTTTTTTTCGGCAGCAGTCGAAGGACTGTAAACACCAGAAGCAGTATAATTATGGTCTATGGCAGTAAAATAATAAACACCGTCTTTTGTCGTTCTAAAGTAACCAGGAGTCTGAACAACATCTTTACGGAGCTCTTTAATTGCAAGATTCTTTTCCTGCGAAAGTTCGTAAAAATCCATTTTTAAATTAAACGAAACAGGTATGACAACTGCAAAAACTACAGCAAAAAGCCCAAGCATGCAGCATGCAGAACTAACCGTACGCCAGCGGCGACGCACAAGAACCTGAAAACTCGAAAGCAAAGCAAGAATGCCTGCAAATGGTGCAATTTCAATCAGACCTTTTAGAAACGGCTGAAAAATAAAAATCTTTGTCGTTTGACCGGCACACAAAAGGCTACAGCTTTCATGCAGCATATATACAAATGCCAGCAGTAAAAGAGAAATCAGAAATGAAAGAAAAAACTCTAAAATGAGAGAAACAACCTTTTTCACGTCTTATAGAATATCACGAACTATAAACAAAAACAACCAAAACAAAGCAATAACATATAATTCTTTACATGTCATTATATAAAAAACTAAGTATATAATTTTCATCAAGGCGTAACTTCAAATTATTAAACACTTTTTCCACAGCTTATTCTTTGTAAAATCGTCAATTTTTTAAAGATTTTACAAATTTCCCTATTGACAAGTATTTTTCTCTATCAAATAAGAATTTATAACTTATTATAATACAACATTTTACCCATAAAGTTTCAATTAAGGAAAAACATTGCAGCGGTTTTCTTTTTGTTTTCCACAGGAATATTGAGTTTTACCCAAAAAAAACCAAAGTTTTCCACAACTTATCAACACACAGGCAAAACAGCAGTTTTATTAATTTTTGTTTAACAGAAACTAATAATTTTTCAAGCTTATTTGTTTAGCCAGAAACGCCTTTCTGGACGCAAAACTCTGTAGATGACAAAAAAGTTTAATACATGGTGCGCCAAGAACATAAAAGATTTCGGCAGCTTTTATGAAACAAAATGACAGACACAAAATCTTCAAACAATGCAGAAAAGCAGATTTTTCAGACTTGCACAAATAAAAAAAGCCCGGTTTTTACAACCAGGCTTTTTCTGTAACTCACAGAAGATTATCCTAAAGAAACATCTCCACGAGAATCTATGGCAATAATAGATTTACATTCAGAACATCTGAAACGACCAGGCTTTGTTGCCTTTAATTTCTTTGAACAGACAGGGCAGCCGAAAATTTTCGGGAACAAATCTGACTCATCTGCTGTTTCCTGACGGAAATATCCAATTGCATCTGTAATGTTGTCTTTAATATTAAAGAACTGAGAAAATCCCAAAAGCTGGAAAACTTCATAAACTTTTGGCTGAATATCAAGAAGAACAACATCTCCGCCTTTTGGTTTAACCATCTTTAAGAAAGCGGTAAAAGAACCAATTCCAGTTGAAGAAACATAGTTTAATGCAGCACAGTTCAAAATCAAATTGACATAGCCTGCTTCTACGACTTTTGCACCCCGCTTCAAAAAGAAAGCAGAATTGTACGTATCAATGTAGCCATTCAAATACAAGATGATACAAGAAGAGTTTTCTTCTGGTCGCTCAAGCGTAATACGCAAGCTGTCGTCTTTTTCCTCGTTAAAACCAGGAACGATGTCATCATTGTTAGCCATATACTCACCGCCATGAAAATATTTTGCAAAATAATTTAATTAACAAATAAGAGAGCAAAATAAACTCTCTTAAACATTACAAAAAATATACACCGATTATCCTCGAGTTGTCAAACCTTTAAAATATTTTCATGCATTTTTTTTTGTATTATTTGTTTTTTTTCTAAAAAAATTGGCTGTCCTGACTGTACACCGCCGCAACCACAATGTAAGTTATCCGCAGATGCAGCTGCAAACAAATTTCAATTTCAACATGCATAATTTGATAAAAAAACACAATTTTCACAAAAAAATTGTATCTGTCCGCTTTACTGCAAAAAAATGAATTTTCATAATCCGAAAAATATGTTCACTTTTAATTTCAAGTCTGCTATTATTTTTTGCAAATGAATCAAACAGACAACGAAAAAGAATCGATAATTATTCTCTCAAGACCAGGAGAAAGCCGGAACGTAGGTTCTGTCTGCCGCGCCATGAAAAATATGGACATACACAAACTGCGCATTGTCGGCAGAAAAGAAGACTATGACGAAGAAAAAGTTGCAGTACTGGCTGTACATGCTTTTGACATCTGGCAAAATGCTGAATTTTTTGAATCTATTACACAGGCAGCTTCAGACTGTGTCTGGGTCTGTGGAACAACAAGACGCAGAGGCAAAAACCGCAAGGACTGGCTTTTGCTTCCAGAAGAATTTGCAGAACGTTATATAAACATGCCGCAGGGAAAAACTGCAATTGTTTTTGGCAACGAACGCACAGCGCTTCCAGATGAAGAACTTGCAGAACGCAATTCCGGCATAATAATTCCTTCAAATGGAAAAGACGGTTCGCTTAATCTTTCGCATGCCGTACAGATTTTATGCTACACAGTTTTCCGCGCAGAAAAAACAATTTCTGCCGGCTATACACCTGTAACACAGGAACGCCTTACAAAAACAATAACATCAATTGCAGACAACCTGCAAAAAATGGGCTTTTTTTCTGTTACAGGCAGACCAGACATGGAACTTTTCTGGCGTTCAATACTTTCAAGAGCTTCTCTTTCTGAAAGCGAAGCACGGTACATTGAAAAAACATTTACAAAAGCGGCAGGCCTTTTTGTAAAAAACAGCTCAGAAGACAGCAAAAACTGAAAAAATTTTTATGCAAAACACAATACATGCAGAAAAAGTGATTTTCTGCATAAACCAGAACATTTTAGAAAGTTATAAAATCTGATGTAATCATATCTTTGCTGCACAAAGACATAGCACGATAAATACAGTTCTTTAATTCACGAATGTTTCCAGGCCATTTATGAGAAAGAAGTAAATCAACGGCATCAGGCGAAAAATATCTTTCACGAGTTCCAGCTTTTTCTCTAAGAAAATGCTCTGCAAGCAGCGGTATGTCTTCGATACGTTCCCTCAACGGTGGAATTTCAAGTTTCAAAACTGAAATCCGGTAATATAAATCCTGCCGGAAACGTTTTTCGTTTACAAGAGTTTTAAGGTCAGCATTAGTAGCACACAAAAGCCTCACATTATAATTTACTTGTTTATTAGACCCTATTCTATAAAGAGTTGAATCTTCACACAGTTTTAATAATTTTGACTGAACAAATAATGAAAGTTCACTTATTTCATCAAGAAAAAGAGTACCTTTGTCTGCCTGTTCAAAATAACCGGCTCTGTTTCCTGCGTCTGTGTAACCGCCATGCACAGAACCCATAAGTTCGCTTTCTGCAAGTGTCTCTGGAATTGCAGCTGCATTTACAGCAATAAACGGATGGGCTGCCCTTAAAGAATTTTCGTGCATTAAGCGGGCAATAAACGTTTTGCCTGTTCCAGACTCTCCTTCAAGCAGAACCGTTTCATCTGCATGGCTTATTCCAATAAGTTTCTGTTTAAGTTCACTGATTGCTTTTGAAGTTCCAATTATTGAATCAAACTTTCCGCCAGAATTTTCAATTTCACATGCTCTGTCGTTTTCAACTGCTAAAACACTGCTGTCTGGTTCGCTGCTTTTACCGAAAATGCTGCTGATATATTTTTTCAAAAATGAAACAGGTGCAGGAAATTTTAAAATTGTTACTGATTTTTTATGGACAAGTGATTCCTTTGCAAAAGAAAACATTTCTGGAGCAACAAGAAGAAGTGCAAAGGTTTTAAAATTGCTGGACTTTAATTTCTCAACAAACGAAACAACCTTTGAAGGTTCGTTTGATAAATCGAAAATACAGCAGTCATAATTTGAAAGATTATCAATTGAAAAACAATCTGAACAAAAACACCGGCTTATTCCTTTAATTTGCAGATCCCTGTAAAAAATCTGAAGCACATGCGGTGAACTGCTGTGCAACAAAACGACAGACGTCTTCATAACAGAAACAGATTATTCAGTTTCGTTAAACCTGAATATTTGACTCCCATAAAGAATAACGCATCCGATTTCACTGGAACGTTCTATTCTGCAAATTTTATATTTTGCAGACATATCACTTTTTCAGATGTTTTACATTTGTATAAATGATAAATTGACCGTCTGTAAATGAATACCAGGGAATTCCCCTACAAAGGAACTATTTATAGAAATTTTAAGAATCTGATAACTCCTGCAACAAAGACAAGCCAGCTCAGAAACTTTTACTGCAAGAAAAGTTTTATTCAAAAGATTTATTCTTTTTGAACAACCTGTAAATGACAAGCAGAAAGCGATACCACATAAAAGGAAAAATCAAGAAAATCTTCAGCGGATTTCTGACTATTTCCGGCCAAATTTCAAGACCTTTTTCGAAGGTTTTTGGATTTACATACTTTTTGCGCTTCGAAAAAATATCAAGGACATCGTTATCTGCAATAAAAACACTGGAATTAAAACAGTTGCGTCTGCGGTAAACCCAACGTTCAGGATTTTTTATGCCGCTGCCCAAAAGAACAACAGCCGGAGATGCCTTGAATATTGCAGCAATAATGTTTTTTTCATCCATCTTGTTGTAATAGCCTACACACCGCCCTACAATTTGAATTCCTGTAAATGTTGCCCTTACGTTGCTTTCTGCCTGCATCAGGCTTGGTTTGTGTGTTCCAAACAAATAAAGGCTTTTGTAATGCTTGTTCAGCACGGCAAGAATAGAGATAATTGCAGAAAACGGGTTATATCTTACAGGAATTTTCTGCTTTAGAAACCGGGCCCCGGAAAGAATTGATTTTGAAATCGGCAATACAAGGTCAGCTTTTTCAAGGCAAACCAGATATTCAGTGTTTAAACGTGCATACAGCAAATCCCAGATGCTCAAGAAAATAATCTGTTTTGCACCAGGCTTGTCTAAAAGAGCAAGAAGTTCTGTTTCAATTTCTTCTGGCTGAATAATATCAACAGGAACATTTAAAACACTTATTCTTTGCACTGCCATAAATCAAACTCCGTCATTATAGATTGCACTGCAGAAATTCCATAAACTGCTGCAGTTTCAGAACGCAAAACATTAGTAGAAAAATGAAGAGATTCAAAACCTTCAGTTTTCAGCATTTCAAGTTCTTTTGGGCTTATGCCGCCTTCGGAACCAACCGCAACGACAACAACTGCCGGTTTTTTAGAAACAAGCTCATGCAGACTTTTGCGGTTACATGGCGCTTCTGTCATTACAAGAAGTGCTGCACCATTTTCTAAATTTTTCTGTCTTTCTTTAAGACATTTTCTCAAAGACTCAAGAACGGATTCCATTTCAGCCGGCTGATACAACGTTGTATCAACAGGCGAAGCTGACTGCTGTCTTGCTTCTTTTATTATTCTGTTCCAGCGCTCAACTTTAAGGCTGCTTCCGCTTTTTGCTTCAACGGCAGATCTGTCGCTGGCAACCAGAAAAATTTTTTCTACACCAATTTCTGTACATTGGCGGACAATATCATCAATTTTTGAAGCTTTTGGCATACACTGCAAAAGCCAGATTGCAGAACCATAGCCGCAGCACGAACCGTCCGGCAGAAGACACATATTCTGTCCCTGCTCAATCAACGAAGCAGTCATGCCGCCTTGAACAGTACTGCCGCTTGAAACAGCTTTATTTTCTGCATTTGTTTCTATTCTTTTTAAAACAAGAGCACTTTTAGAACGTTCTTCTACTAAAAGCGTGCACAAATTTCCAGACGGAAGCCGTCCTTCAAAAGAGTCTCCCTCATTCAGCCTGAGAACTTGCGCCAGATACTTAAAATTTTTGCCTGTTACAGAAATTTTATGCAGCGGCTCAAGTTCACAATCGAGCAGAAACTGGCGCATCAGTTTTTCTTGTCAGCTTTTGCTTCTGCATCTGCCTTTTTCTTGGCTTCAGCCTGAAGTTCACTGATTGTTTTTGTCTGACGCATCAATGTTACAAAAGATTCTTTTCGAAGAATATCAATTGCAGCAACAAGCTGAATATCATAATCCAAATCATAAAGAGGCTGAACTTTTGTACGGTAAACTTCGTTGCTTATAAGCTTTCGGATGACACGCTCTTCAAGATTATAATTTTTTTTCAAAGTTTTTGCATACGAAGCAATATCAGCGGAACTCATGTTCGGATGATTTTCAACATATTTCTTTATTTCGTCTGATTCATAAAGCTTTAAATATGCTTTTTCTTCGGCTTCAGTTAAATTTGGGAAAAGAACTTCTCTGTCCGGAGGAATTCCGACTTTGTCAATGTTAGAATCGCTTGGTGTATAATATCTTGCTGTTGTAAGTTTTATGCCGTCATTGTTCAAATTCAAAGGAATAACCTGCTGAACAGAACCTTTGCCATAAGTATTTTCGCCTACAAGATAAGCAAGGTGGTTGTCTTTAAGTGCACCAGAAAGAATTTCAGAAGCACTTGCAGAACCGCGGTTTATAAGCACAACAATCGGCATGCCTCTTGGAGCTGTCGTCGTTATTTTCTTTGCAGAAAATGACATGTTCTCAGACTGCAGGCGGCTCTTTGTTGAAACGATTACACCAGAATCAATAAATTTGTCAGCAACAGAAACAACACTTGTAATAAGACCGCCCGGATTGTTGCGCAGATCAATAAGCAGCGACTTATATCCTGCAGCAGCAAAAGAATCCAAAGCTTCCTGAACACGTTCCGGAGTCTGCGGTGTAAATTCGATTATGCGAAGATAGCCGATATCATTGCCTATCATTTCATATTTTACGGTTGGCACTTCAATAATTGCACGGACAAGCGTTGCATCATATTCCATGTTTTTGCCACGTTTCATATGAACTTTTACAGATTTTCCAACTTCGCCACGCAAAAGGGCAAGAACTTCGTCCATTGTAATGTCTGCCGTGTTTGTTCCGTCAATTGCAAGAATCAAGTCTCCTGCCTGAATTCCTGCTTTCCAGCCTGGTGTGTTTTCAATCGGCGAAACAACTTCAACATAAGCAGGCTTTTCTGGAGTTGAAGTGGCGGCTTTTGAAATTGAAAGACCGACACCGCCGAAATTGCCGACTGTCGTATCTGTCATGCTGCGCATCTGTGAAGAATCAAGATAAACGGTGTAAGGATCACCTAAAGCATCCATAATGCCTTTCATGGCACCTTCGTATAAAACAGTCGGGTCAACTTCATCAACATAATTCTGCTCAACAAAAGAAAAAACACTGCGCATCATTTCTGTATACTGCCGTGTTTTCAACGCTTTCTCAGACTGAGAAAGCTGAGCAGATGAATTATTGTTCGATGTTTCTTTTTCAGAAGATTCTTGCTGTGCATTTGCACAGGCACTAGATGAAAGGACTAATAAAAAAGCTGCTACAGCCAATACTGAAGAAGCTCGTGA
>JAKSTS010000059.1 GCA_024402455.1 Treponemataceae bacterium | reverse complement strand
GAAATATCAGATTCCGGGCGCAAAAGAAAAATGTGCACTTTTGTATGATGATTCAATTCCTTTTGTACAAGTTATGGCAGAAGCAGAAAAATTACGTGAATCTTACAGTGTTTCTGTTCTTAAAAAAGCAAAGAAACCTGGCCCTCAGTTCGACATGCTCGAAAAACAGGGATATACAAAATTTGCTCAGTTTAAAGACGGGGCAATTGCTATAAAATAAGAAAAGATAAAAGACTCAAAATCGGCAGCATCAGTTTTGAAGTGTTTAATAATTTGTGTACACTCCATTTTTTGACGCTGCTGTTTTTTTAATTTTCTTTTATCTGACGGACTAAGACCCATGTAGCACCACGTCCGCCGAGATTT
The DNA here is from genome assembly GCA_024402455.1 of Treponemataceae bacterium. Next base: position 11,029 of record JAKSTS010000059.1, on the reverse strand, counting down.
TTATCAGGATGCCCAGATGCACCAAGGCGATAATCACGTTCAATAAAGTTCCGGACAACACCGCTTAAAATCGGGTTTTCGCTTGAATGATTGCCTTTTCCATGAATGATAAGTACTTTGCGCAATCCTCGTTTCTGGCAGCTTGTAATAAAAGCATCCATTGTTATCCAAGCTTCATCTCGCGTCATGCCATGCAGATCAAGAGAAGCTTCTGCCGGCATATAGCGCACATATTCCATATCCTGAGCAAGCTGCTCTTCTTCGGCTTCTTTTGCACGAGCATCTTTGTCTTCAACACCATAGCGCAAAATCCACTGTTTCATCAGTTCTTCGTCTTTTTTTGCCCGCTCTGCTTCTCTCTGCTTCTGCGACTGCGGCTTTTGCGCCAGACGCGCTTTTTCTTCGTCATCTTTTTCAACTAAAGACGGAGCATTCAGTTTTTTGCCGGAACCAGCAGGCCGCTGTACATGCTTCGGCTTTTCTTTTTGAGCTTTGTCCCATTGATCAAGAATATCGCCAAAATCCATTTTTACTTTTCCCTGTTGAAAATAAATTTGACATTTATTGGAACAATAGTTTCTGCATTAACCCAACCCATTTTTCTACCGTTGTATTCAATTAAAATCCAGTCGCCGACTTTATTTGCAACACAAATTCTTGTACCCGGCGTAAGTTCGCCTGCAACCAAAGATTCTGTATCTGGCACAGTGCTTACTTCGCCGCCAACAAAAAGTGCCGGAGTGCGCCAGTATTCTTTTGCATGATAAACACCACGCGCAAGACACAGCGCAAAAACAAGAAACAGCAGAAGAGAACGGAATTTGCTGCTGCTGATTCTTAAAACAAGCGACCAGAGCAGAAAAACGGCTGCACACACAAACCATGCAATTATAAAAATCTGCTGATATTCATCTGGTGTGTCATGCAGATCAAGCTGAGATTCAAAACTTTTGCGCTGCTCTTTTATGTTTGAATTGAATATTGATTCATGTTCTTTGGCACGAAGTTCTGCAAGTTTTTCAAGATATGGTTTTAATTCCTGCACGGAAGCACTGCGAGCCTTTAGATTTTTTGAAGTTTGTGCAGCAGTTTTTTTATCTGCTGACTGATTTTCAGATTCAAAAGCACTTGCAAAAAGCTGATTTTCCTGCACAGGCTTTGCCGCACTCTGCTGTGCAACATTTACATAAATTTCCGGAGCTTCAATTGTCTGAACTTCGCCGTTTGTTCCAGTTACTTCAAGAACTGCTTCAGGCAGTTTCAAGTCGCCGCTTTCAAGTGGAATCCACTGATAAACAGCAGCAGTTATTCCGTCAGAAAAATCTGCATTTTCATCAAATGAAAAAACAGGTTCTGTCTGTCTTGTAATTGCAGCCTGTTCATCAAGCGGCACATCAAGCTTATTTATGGAAGAAACATAGCGAATTTTCAGTTCAAGCTCGACAGGCGAACCATATGCAAAAGCTGCATCGGCTTTATAATTCCAGAAAACTTCGGCTGTTTTCAGCTTTGCATTTTCAGTTACTTCAATAAATGGAATTTCAACCTTGTAGGTTTTTTTGCCGATTTTTACAACAAGCGGCGGCAGTTCAAAAGTGCCCGGTTTATCAAAAATAAAAACAGATTCAATTATAATGTCAGAAGCTGCACTTTGAGAATCAATATATTTTTTTAATTCCATGCGCCTTGCACCAGCCGGCGGTTCAGCAAATGAATAATTGACCTTTTTCAGTGTCGTGTCTGTAACACGCACCTTAATAATAACTTCTTCGCCGACTTTTGCATTTTTTTCAAAATCGTCTAACGAAGCGTTTGCAGCTGCAAAACTGAATGCTGCGCACAAACTGAAAAAACAGCAAAAACAAATTTTTCTAATTTTTTTCATTTTTCCTAACTCAAATTTATAACTGTCTAAAATCATATTTAATAATCCAGAACATCCGATTTTTTCTGCGGTTCGCTTTTCCATTGTTTTTTATCATTCTCCTGCATCATTGAAAAAATTGCATCTTGAGAAGAACTGCCTTCTGAATGCTGAAACGGCAGTAATTCTGATTGAGATGATTTTGACTGAACTTCAATCTGTGACATTGCAAGTTCAAGATTTATTTTTGCATTAATCTGACTGTTATCAATTAAAAGTGCCTGTTTGAAACATTCTGCAGCTTTATTAAAATCGCCCTGCTGATAAGAAAGTACGCCACTGTTATAAAAAGCACCAAACCGCACAAGAGATGGAATATCATTTTCTACAAGAGTTTCAAGCTGATTTGAGGCTGCATCTTTTTCGTTGAGCATTAAATATGAAACGGCAAGTCCGTATTGTGCATAAATTCTTGCAGTTTCATCCTGCTGTTGTACAGCAAGTTCACGTGCTTCAAGAAAATCCGCAGAAGATTCCTGATAATCTTCTTGAACCCAATGAATTACACCGCTTAAAATATTAAATGCACTTTTTTTAGCCCCGGAACATGAAGAAAAAAGCAGACAGCATATTGCAACTGCGGAAATTTTCGAAATGTTTTTTGGATTAAAATGCATGACAAAAAGTCCAAAGGCAAAAAACAGAATTGCAAGCAGGACAAAAAAACTTTGGCGGCGCACAGCTTTTGCTTCGTAAAGCGTAAGCGCACCGCTTTGAGTTTTTTCATTTGAAAAAAGTACACCGTTTAAAACTGCAAGTGCAGAACCAGCGTTCAATGCATTTACATAAGATGCCTTTATTTCAAAAGAATCACCGTGACGGCGCTTTATCTGTCTTGAAATATCATCACAGAGTTTTTGCAGTTCAGCTTCGCGCAAAGCTGTTTTTGCAGTTCTTTCGCCGTCACCTGTCAGAATTTCAGATTCATTTACGGAACCAAAGCCAACGATATAAACCGGCACACCCTGGTTAAGTGCATTTTCTACGGCATTTTCAAGCGTTTTTGTTGTTTCGTCGCCGTCTGTAAAAAGAACAATTGCAGCAGAAAGGCTTGTGTTTTTTGCAAAAGAACGCAAGGCTGTTTCAATGCCGGAACCAAGATCTGTGCCGACAGATGTAAGCAACGTCGGTGAAAGGCTTTCTAAAAGAGATTGAATGACTGCGAAATCGTCCGTCTGCGGAACGGCAAGCACGCCCGAACCTTTTGCAAGCACAACCGAAACAGAAGAACCCTGCATGCGGCTTAAAAGTGCGTTTGCATATTTTGCAGATGCATTTAAACGGGTTGAACCATCGGGCATGTCATCTGCATTCATGCTGTATGAAATATCAAAAACAAACGAAACTGCATTGCCGGTTTTTTGCACCGGTTCAAGATTTGTGCCCCAGCTTGGATCTGCTGCTGCAAAAACAAGGCAGCACCAGCCGGCAGACCAGCACAGACATCTTAAAATAACTTTTCTTTTCAGCATCTGCAAAGAATCCACAGATTTTCGGCTTCCGCTGTTTTTTGGTACAGCATCATTCTTCTGGCTCAACGAAGATATAAGTTTTTTCAGTCTAAAGCCAACAGTAACCCATGCAAAAGGCAAAACAAAAAGAGCATATAAAACAACAGGATATTCAAAATCAATCATTTTACACCTCCTTAAGGCAGCAGCGGGACAAAACCCACGATAAAGCAAAAAAAGCTAACGCAAACCAAAGACACATTGAACCATATGAAATATTTACATTTACAGTCCTAAAACTTTGCACGACATCCTGCCGTTTGACAATTTCTGCAAGGGAAACTGACAGAGCTGCCGTATTTTCTGCATTGAAATACGAACCGTCAGCAAGCATTGCTAAATTTATAAGATTGTTCTCATCAAATGAAGAATCAAGATAACCTGATTTTACTTTATTCGCAGTCTGGTCAACATATTCAACCCAAACCTTGCCTTTTGTCCCCAAGCCGACAACAAACAGGTTTATGCCGAATTTTTTTGCAAGTTTTGCAGCAGTGTGCGGATGAACCGAACCGGCGTTATTTTCGCCGTCTGTAACAAGAACAATGCACTTTTTGGGTGCCTTCGAATTTACAAGATGATAAACCGCAGTACAAAGCCCCGTGCCGATTGCAGTACCGTCTCCCATTTCGCCAATTACAAGAGAATCAAGCCTGTCAAAAAACACCTGATGGTCAACCGTAACAGGCACAACAAGCGCCGCATCCAGCGCAAGCGATACAAGTCCTAAAGAAGCACCGTCTGCTTTTTGTGCAACCTGCAGAATCGTCGATTTTGCTGCTTCAAGCCGGTTTTTATCCTGCATGTCACGTGCCGCCATAGAAGGACTTGTATCAATTACAAACATTATTTCCGTTCCGCGGCTCGTGTAGATTTTTTCCTGATGTGTTGCAACAGGCGAACACAGCGCAACAACCGCCAAAAGAAACGCAGCAGAAGACAAAAAATGAATAAGAAACGAAGCAAATCTGGCACGCTTTGATGAAAACGAAAAAGACAAGCCGCCCCAGTCGCTTAAAATAAGCGGCAGCGTAAAAGTTTTAAGGATTCCAACGTGCCGCAGAATATAATAAAGCGGCAGCAGCAGCAAAAGCAGAAAACCAAAAGGATGTTCAAAATGAATCATTTTTCGTTCTCCTCTATGCTTTCTGACTGATTTTCTTCAAGCGGAAGTTCCTTTACAGAGATTATGGCTGAAACCGCAGCCTGTGTTTCGGGTACATTTTCTGCTGCTTTTGGCAGAATATCTTCTGACAGTTCATTCTGGTCTTCGACTTCTGGCAAAAGCTCTTTTGTTTCGTGGCGCTTTTCAAAATGAAGGACGGCAGTTTTTAAGGCAAAAGCAATTGATGTTCTTTCATCTGCTGTAAACTTTTTTTTCTGTTCATCGTCAGAAAAGCGCAGTTCATCGCAGCGCACAAGCACTTTTTGAATTTCTGCAAGACTTTCAAGACAGCACTGCTCAAATTCATTTTCTGCAATATTTAAAAGTTCGCCTGTAACAGCAGATTCAAAACCAAGACCAAAACGCCGCTCAAGATAAAGTCGCACTTCTTTTGAAATAATCTCTGCACCGGCAATGTCTTCTTCAAACTGTTTTTTTGCACGCAGAAAAGCACGCAGAAGACGCACAAATTGACGTGCATTGCGCCGCCGCTTTGTTTTTATGCAGAAATTCTGCCACCATAAGCGAATCTGTTTGAAACGCAGAAGAAAAACAGAAACAAGCACACAAAGCACTGCAGATGCACAAATGCAAAAATAAACTGTATACGTTGTTCCAGGAATTACAAGCGGAGGTTCCGGCGGCTGCAAAACAGAAACACCAGTTTCTTCCGTTACAGAACGCACAGAAACAGATGGAATTTCAATTATAAAAGCATTTTCTAAATCTTCTGAATCAATCTGACCTGCAGCTTTGCTTTGCATGATAGAAAAATCAAACGGCAGAAAAGAAAGTTCACCTGCTTTCCACGGAATTAAATCCATTATAAGCACGCAGTCCGAACCGTTTGCTTCAAACTGAAGGGAAAATATCGTACAGTTTCCAGAATCATTCTGTTTTTTTAAGATTTCACTGTTTTCTAAAAGATTGAAATTCTGCAAAGGAAACGGAAAAGACGATTCAAAGCGATAAACCAACTGTGCACGTTCTCCGACTGTAACATCAGATGGAATCAAAGAAACAGAATAACTCATAGCGATTTTTCCTTTGAAGCAAAAAATTCTTTTAATCTTTTTGCAGAATCGTCTGAAGTCGAAATGCACAAAGTTCTTGCTCCGCAGCGGCGGCATAATTTCTGCCAGCGTTCGCGCCGTTCAGTTTCTGCTTTTTTCCATTCGCGCTGAAAAGCAGCAGAATCTGTCGGAAACGTGCGGATAATTTTTGTTTCAGGATCTTCAAAAGAAAAACTGCCTATTTTTGGCAGTGCCATATCAACAGGGTCTGTAACACGTATTGCAAGCACATCATGTTTCGAAGCGAGCCTTGAAAGCGATTTTTGATAGCCAGTCGTACGAAAATCCGAAACGACAATTACAAGACTGCGGCTTTTTAAAAGTCTGCATGCACCGTCAAGAGCACCAGAAAGCATTGAACCGTTTACAGGTTTTTCATCCTGCAGACGATTTTTCAAAGATTCATCAAGCTGCGAAAGCACAAGCATGACATTATTGCGGCCGGCCTTTGGCGTAAGCGAAAAACCAATTGCTCCATCAAAAAAAACTGCACCTAAAGGACTTGATATCTGTTCAGCTGCAAAAGAAAGAAGAGCCGCAATTTCATTTGCACATTCAAGCCTGCTCTGCGAATTAAACCCGGTGTTCATCGAAAGTGAACGGTCAAGCACCAGGAAAACAACAAGTTCACGGTCTTCTTCAAACATTTTTACAAATGGTTTAGACATTCTTGCCGTTACGTTCCAGTCAATGGTCCTTACATCATCACCGCGCAGATATTCGCGCACTCCTGTAAATTCAATTCCATGGCCTTTAAACAAGGAATGAAAACTTCCGCTCTGAAGCCCCTCTGCAATAGAAAAAGCCTGTAAGCGCAGCTGGTCTGCACGTTGCACTAAAGACTGATACTGCGACAGCTGTGTTTCCATACAGACCTCCTTTTAATGGCTGGAATCGGCAGCCTCGGCGCAAAGCACCTGGGCATAAAAAACACTGCATGAATAAAGACATTCGATGCAGAATTTATGAAAGTGCGGGTTAAGCCGCTTGCAAAAGCTGCTGAAAACCAGCACGAAATGTTTCAGAGAATTCCTTGTAAAATTCCGCGTTCAGATCAGGGCACGGGAAGTGTTGCAAGAATTTTTGCAATGATGTCATCTGAAGTCAAACCGTCTGCAGCCGCTTCGTAAGACAAAACAAGACGATGACGCAGAACAGCCGGCACAACTTTTTTTACATCATCCGGCAGAACATAAGAACGACCGGCAAGCAGTGCCTGTGCTTTTGCACATTTCTGCAGGGCAATGCCTGCACGCGGAGAAGCACCAAACGTAATATAGCGCAAAAAATCTTCGCGATGTGCGCCATGTGCAGAACGAATGTCTGCTTTATTTTTTGCTTTTTTTTCTGGACGTGTAACAGAAACAAGTGAAACAATATATTCAATAATTTTGTCGTCACATGCAACAGAAGGCAAAGCCTGACGCATCTGTGCAATTGTTTCAGCAGAAAGCACCTGATTAAGCTTTATCTTTGATGGATCTACAGTTTGAGAACTCTGCTTTATAATAGCAAATTCTTCTTCATTTGAAGGGTATGAAACATTGAGCTTCATTAAAAAACGGTCAAGTTCAGCTTCTGGAAGTGTGTAAGTTCCTTCCTGTTCAATCGGGTTTTGTGTTGCAAGCACAAGAAAAGGTTTTGGCAGTGCATAAGTTTTTTCGCCGATTGTTACCTGCTTTTCGGCCATGGCTTCAAGCAATGCAGACTGCACTTTTGCAGGCGAACGGTTTATTTCATCTGCAAGCAGAAGGTTTGTAAATACAGGTCCCTGCCGTACAGTAAAAGCACCTGTTGCCTGTTCATAAATAAGAGTTCCGGTTACATCAGCCGGAAGCAAATCTGGCGTAAATTGAATCCGTTTAAACGCAAGACCAGACATGTCTGCAAAAGTCTTTACGGCAAGAGTTTTTGCAAGACCAGGCACACCTTCCAATAAAACATGTCCGTCTGCAATAATTGCAGTCAAAAGTCCGTCCAAAAGTTCTGTCTGTCCAATAATCCGCTTTGCCGCTTCTGCGCGGCAAGCTTCGCCTAAAGATTTGCACTTTTCGCTAATACTTGAAGTATCCAATCGAAGCCTCCGCCTTAATATTAACAAAATAAATAAGCTTTTTCTACTGCTAAAAACACCATGCAAATGCAAATGGCACCAAGTTTTAAAGACATCAAGACAGCGCAAAAACATTCAAGTAAAAACAGCAGCACCAATTCAACAAATAACCAGACTGCCCACCCGGGAAAAGCCGGATATTGAAAATTCAGTATTTTTATGCAAAGCATTGCATAAAAATACAAAAAAGCGTATTATCTGCATATGATTAACCCATTAGCACAAGATTTGAACAGCAGGTTACGCAACACAGTCCCAGGAGAAATGCTCTCTGACTTAGGTTTGCGTTTATTCTTCCCAAGAGGAATCATCTCACAAGGCGCAGAAGCCAGAAAACTTGGAAAAACTGCAAACGCAACAATCGGAATGGCAGTTTCAAACAAAACACCTATTATTTTAAATTCAATTCAAAAAGAATTTACAAACCTGACACCAGCAGAAGCTGTTGCATATGCACCTACAGCAGGCAATCTGGAATACAGAGAATTATGGAAAGAACAGATTATTTCAAAAAATCCATCTCTTAAAAACAAAACCTTTTCTCTGCCGGTTGTCGTGCCGGGTCTTACAGCTGGCATTTCTTATCTCTGCGACCTTTTTTTACAGCAGGGCGACACACTTTTGACAGCAAACCCATTCTGGGATAATTACTCTTTGATTGTTGAAACAAGACGGAATGCAACATTAAAACAGTTTACGCTCTTTACAGACAACGGCTTTAATCTTGAAGCATTTGAAAAAGTAGTAAAAGAACAGGCTGAAACAGGCAAAGTCCGCATTCTTTTGAATTTTCCGCAGAATCCTTCTGGATACACACCGACAAAAGACGAACAGGCTGCAATCTGCAGAATATTATGCGACACAGCAGAAAAAGGCGCAAACGTAATGGTCTGGTGCGACGATGCATATTTTGGTCTTAACTACGAAGATGATATTGCACCTGAATCTTTATTTGCCTGTCTGTGCGATGCACACGAAAGAATTTTTGCAATAAAAATTGACGGACCGACAAAAGAAGATTTTGCATGGGGCTTTAGAGCTGGTTTTCTTACATTCGGCGGAAAAGGCCTCAACGAAGAGCACTACGAAGCTTTGACAAAGAAACTTATGGGAACAATCCGTTCTTCTGTTTCATGCTGCTCTACACCTGCACAGTCAATCATGGTGCGCGCAATGAAAGAATCAAAAGTTGAAGAAGAAAAACTTCAATACAGACAGGTTCTTGAATCAAGATACAAAAAAGTGCGCAAATTCGTTGATGCACGCAAAGGTCACGCAGTTCTTACAGCATTACCATTCAATTCAGGCTATTTTATGTGCTTTAGATGCAACGGCATAAACTCAGAAGATTTGCGTATAAAGCTTTTGTATGATTATGGAATCGGCACAATTGCAATTGACAATGCACATCTTCGCGTTGCATTTTCAAGTATTGACGACGATATAATCGAACATGTTTATTCTACTATTTACAAAGCAGCGGACGAATTGGCATAATAGCCAGTATGAGACGCAGACTTCGTAAAAGATTTATTCCAATATTATGCCTGCCCTTTGTTGTGGCGGGCATTTTAATTTTTAATGCAACAAAAAAAGTAGAAACCAAAATAATAATCTGGACAGACCAGAGCAGCTTTGCATCTTATGCAGAACTTTTCAATACATCGCAAAACGATTTTAAAGCAATCATCAAATACAAAGAAAACCTTGCACAGGATTTTCCGGCAGACGAAGGACAGCGACCGGACATTGTAATCGGTCCATGGCTTAAAAATGAAAAAGTGCGCAAAAATTTTATGCCGCTTGATTTTATGTTCAAAAAAGAAAAGCTTAGCGCAAAAGATTTCTATCCACAGCTTTTAGACCTGGGCAATATACAGGACAAGCAGTATCTGCTGCCGGTAAGCTTCAATCTGCCGGTTATAATTTTTTCAAGTGAAAATGAAGCACTTATTGAAGACAATTTTGTACTTTCAGTTGACCAGATAAGAGATGTCGGCGCATCGTTCAACAAACAGAACAAAAAGAAAGTTTTTACATCCATGGGTTTTTCTCCGGCCTGGGACGCCGATTTTATGTACATTGTTTCTAAACTTTTTGGTGCAAACTATACAGAGCAGGCTCCGCTTTTCAGTTTTGACGAAACAAACATCAATAAATCAATTGAATATTTAAACAAATGGAGCTATGAAATTAACGGCAGCCCGAAAACAGAAGACGAATTTCAATTTAAATATCTTTATGCACCTGTTTATAAACTTGTAACTTCAGGCAAGTGTCTTTTTGGCTTTGCAAAAACAGACTATCTTTTTTCTCTGCCGGCAGACAGACTGCAGAACATTGATTTCAGATGGATTGAACAGGATAAAAGAATTGCAGTTTCTGACAAATTAATTTACATGGGCGTTTATCGCGGTACAAAAAACATAAAAGGCGCAGAAGCTTTTATTTCATGGTTTTTGAACGAAAACACACAAAACAAACTGCTTGAACGTTCAGCAAACCAGCACCTTACAACTGCCACTTTCGGCATTTCAGACGGTTTTTCTTCGCTGAAAAGCGTAAACGAAAAATATCTTACAAAATTCTATCCGCAGCTTTACGGTCACGTGCCGACAGCAGAAAACCTTTCTGTTCCAAACATTCTGCCTGCAAAATGGGAAGACATTAAGCAGCAGGTCATCATTCCATATTTAAAGGAAGCTTCGCGCCAGACAGAAGAAAGCGAACCAATAAAAGACCTGCACACCCGCATGGAAGACTGGCTCAAACAAAATTACTAGCCCGAATGTCGTGTTTTAATATTTTCTGTTTGTCATTCCGACCTTGGTTCGGAATCTGTTTTTGAGGAACAAATCAGATGCTGAACTAAATTCAGCATGAGGCTATCGGCGAAAGCCGATAGCGGCGAGCTTTTTGCTTACACAAACTCGCATAACTTGTACAAGTAATCAATATACCTCGCTGCCTGCGGCGAAGTTGTTGATTGACAAATCGGAAAAATCAGTAAAAACTAAAAAGCATATCCTGATGCTAATTGTCAATAGTATCGTGTACTTTTTCTTGTGGAAATTCTCGAAAACCGCTCTAAATATGAGCATAGAAAAAGGACCGGGTTTTACTCCGATCCTTACACAATAATAATCATTTGACTTTCAATCAGATATTTAAAAAGTCTTAGTTCGTTTTATTCGTGATTTTCAGTTCTACTGATTCAATAAGTCTTTGTTTTTTTCTTGTGTG
>JAKSTS010000058.1 GCA_024402455.1 Treponemataceae bacterium | reverse complement strand
CCACTAATCCACGCGATAAACAATTCTTTATACACACGGAACGTTCCGTAGAGTTAGGCGGAGAAGAACAAAATCTTGAAACAGCAGCTGCAGAAACTCCAGAAAATGCAAATCTTTTTCCATTTAGATTAGGCGAATATGCAGGCTATTTTTCAGAATCAGGTGAAATTGTTTTTGCACAGAAAGTTCCGTTCAAGGCAACATTAACAAAATCATTCTGTTCGTTTTACGACAACAGCTCAGATAAAATAGAAATAAGAAAAACTGACAATTCCGGCTTGATAACAATCAACAGACCGGGGTTTCCGTTTCTTCAGGAAAACCGTATTTACCTTCTGCCGCCTGGCGGAAATTCAATAAGCGAATATTCAACAACAGGCACAAAAAAATGGACTTATGAAAGTTACACACCAATAACCGCATTTAATTCCTCAAAAAACGGCTCTGTCATTGGTTTTGCAGACGGTGCACTTGTCTGTCTTTCTCCAGAAGGAAATGAAAATTTTGCATTTTATCCGGGTGGAAGCACATACGAAACAATTCTTGGTGCAGCAATTTCTGAAACAGAAAACATGACAGCATGTATTTCAGGCTTAAAGAAGCAGCGCTTTATTTGAAGCACCTATGACAAAACAAAACATAAAGTAATCTTTCATGAATATCTGGACAAAGATTTAAGGGAACGAGCACTCGTTCAATTCAGCAAAGACTCAAGCCATGTTTATTTTCAATATAGAGACGGTTTAGGCATTGTTGACTGCCAAAAACTAAAAAGCACACACATTCCTCTGCGCGGTTCAATAGTTCAAATAGAAGAACTTGAAAAGCAAAACCTCATACTGGTGCTTTCAAAAGACAAGGACGAATATCACATTTATATAATTGAAGATTCCAATAAATTACTTGGTTCTTTTTCTATTAGAGCAAAATGCGCATTTATTACACAAAATGAAAACAGCTTTTTTGTCGGTCACGACACAACAATTTCAAAGTTAAGCATAGAACGCAAATAGCAGTCAGGGGAAACAGAGAACATGAAAAACACAAACAGAATAAAAGCTATTTTTGCTTCATTCATAATTTTGGCAGCACAAAGTGCATTTGCAGTAGACTGGCCGCAGCCTGTAACTGAAACAACAAGCTTTACAGTTGATTTTGCACGCCCGTACGGCGGCACATTCTCAACAGGAATTGTTTTTAATGACGCAGGTACTGTAAATGCAACTGATACAGCAGCTGTCCTTATGAAAATAACAGATTCACAAAACCTTTCAATGTTTGATTCTCCGCTTGGAAATTCAATTATTGCCGTAAACGAAGAGAACCTTATGAGCATTTACAGCAACCTTGATGAAATAAAAATTTCAGAAAAAGATGAAAATATTTTTGAAGGAAATGAAATTGCAACAAGCGGAAAATCCAGCTGGCAAAAAACAGCATGCGGACTTGAATTTCAAATTGCAGACATTCAAAGCCAGTCTGTAATCAACCCGCTTGTTTTGCTGCCAAAAATCTTAAAAACACAGGCACCATATCTGTACAATATTTCGCTTGTAAGCAAAAACGGCGTTTCTTATACGCTTGCACAAAACCGCTCTATTCCGGCAGGCACTTACAGCCTCTATTTTGAAAATTATGATCCGCAGCCGCCATTTAAAGTTACAGTTTTACTGAACGGTAAAGAAGCAGAAACAATTACATATAACATGCTGAAAAAAATCGGACGAACCCTTTCAATCAACGGCAAGCGCAATTATTCTTACGATGTAATCTATCCTGGAAGAAACAAGCAGCTGCTTGCTACAGCTTCTTTTTCAAAAGGCAAAACACTTCTTGTAATTCAGACTTATGACCTTAATGATAATGAAAAAAACATAAGCTATACGCTTGATGTATATTGATATTTATCCAAAGTTTTAACGCTAAAAAGCTGTCTGACAGATTTTATCCTGCAAGACAGCTTTTTTTTGCAACATAAAGCTCAGAAAAACAATCTTAATGTTTTTAGAGACGTTTTAACTAAAACAGTTTTCAGCTTTTCAGTTTAACCGTACAAATGCTCAAATTCATGGAGCTTTTCAAGTGCGCGCTCTTTACAGCCGCCGCAGACAGTTCCAATTTTTGTTTTTGCCTGCAAATCTTCCCATGATTTTGCACCGGCTTTAAATGCATCTTCTATGTCGCGGTCTGTAATATTCAGGCATGTACAGATAACTTCTACAGCTTCTGAACCTGCCAGAGAAGGTCGGCCTGCTTTTGCACAATAATCGTCAATTGCAGCACGCAGTGCTTTGTCGCCAAGAACAGAACAGTGAATCTTGTTATCAGGCAGCCCGCCAAGCTTTGCAACAATGTCATTCGGTTTAAGCTTATAAGCTTCCGTAATATCCATGCCTTTAATTGCTTCAGACAAAATTGAAGTTGATGCAATTGCACTTGCACAGCCATAAGTCTTCCAGCGGACATCTTTAATTGTTGTTCCTTCAATTCGAAGCAAAATCAACATCTGGTCGCCGCATTTAATATTTCCGACAATTCCACGTCCGTCGCACGGCCATGTAGATTCGTCGTCCATAAGAACATTTTTTGGGTTCATAAAATGTTCTTTTACTACATCGCTATATAACCATTCTTCAATAGATGACATAATAAATACTCCTATCTAAAAACTTCTATTTGTTACCTGAATAAACTGTAGACATTTTCCGCAGGTTTTCAATTACAGGCGGAAATTTTTCAAGGATATAATCAACATCTTCTTCTGTTGAATAAAGCCCGAAACTGAAACGAATTGAACCATGTGCAAGTTCTGGTCCAAGACCTGTAGCAAGCAGAACATGGCTCGGTTCAAGACTTCCTGAAGCACATGCAGAACCAGTTGAAACAGAAACACCAAGCAAATCAAGATGAAGCAGAATTGCCTCACCTTCTGCACCAGGGAATGAAATATCAATAGTATTCGGCAAAACTTTCTCTGGATGTCCATTAACTTTTATGCCAGGAATACGTTCAAGAAGACCATCGCGAAGCTTATTCCGCAATTTCCGTGTATGGTTTTCATATTCAGCAAGATTCTGCTTTGCAAGTTCTGCCGCATAACCAAAAGCAGCAATAACAGGTGCATTATAAGTTCCGGCTCTTAAACCATGTTCCTGATGTCCACCAAGAACAAAAGGCGAAACAGGCGAACCGCTTTTTATAAAAAGTGCACCAACACCTTTTGGTGCATAAATTTTGTGCCCCGAAAGTGTCAGATAGTCAACGTTCCAGTCTTTTGCATCAACCGGAATTTTTCCTGCAGCCTGAACTGCATCTGTATGAAAAAGGCTTCCTGCATTGTGTGCCTTTTCTGCAAGAGTTTTTATATCCTGAATTGTTCCAATTTCGTTATTTGCAGTCATTATTGAAACAAGCAGAGGTTTCCGCTTAAGCTGTTTTTCATATTCGGTCATATCAATAATGCCGTCAGCATCAACAGGCAGGCGCACAACTTCAAAACCAAAATCAGCAAGTCTTTTGCTTGATTCAAGAACACAAGGATGTTCAATTGAACTTGTAAGTATGAGTTTTCTGCCGGCACTTTTGGCATGTTCAATCATTGAGTTAAAAACAGTATTATTTGATTCAGAACCGCCAGAAGTAAAAATTATTTCTTCAGGTTTTGCATTAATCAAATCTGCAACCTGCGACCGGGCTTTTTCAAGATGTTTTGCAACAAAACGTCCGTCAGCATGAAGACTTGAACCGTTTGCAAAAAAATCAAGTTCCTGCACAAAAAAATCACGCACCGGTTTAGAAATCGGAGCAGTAGCATTGTAGTCCAGATAAATTCGTTTTTGTTCACTCATGGGGAATTCCCCGGGTAATTATCCCGCCTCCTACTATCATTCCTTCAATATATATGACAACAGACTGACCTGGGGCAACAGCCCTGGCCGGATTATCAAATATTACTTTATAAATGCCCTCGCCTTCATCAGGGCAAGGTTCAATTAATGCATGAATCTGCGGCGTTGCAAGCCGTATTTTGACATTTGCAGAAAACGGCTGTTCTGGCGCAATATTGTTTGGCCAGACAAAATTCGAAGCATAAAGCCCGTCCGCCAGCAAAGAATCATTTGTGTCCAATACAATTCTGTTATGTTCTGCATCAATTGAATGAACATAAAGCGGAGTCGGAGCACTTACGCCAAGACCCCTTCTCTGCCCGATTGTATAAAATTCAATTCCACGATGTCTGCCTAAAACTTTGCCGTCAACATCAACAATGTCGCCTTCAACAGGCGGTTTATCTGAAAAAAGCAGCTCAACATATTCCTGCGGCAAAAAATCCTGGCTTTCGGCTTTTTCGGCTGCTTTAAGGTGCCGCTCTCTTGCAAGTTCAAAAACCTGTTTTTTTGTAAAAGTTCCAAGCGGAAAGCAGACTTTTTCAAGCGTTTCTGAAGGAATGCGATACAAAAAATAAGTCTGGTCTTTTGTGCTGTCATCTGCATTTGCAATAAGAAGCGGAAAAACTTCTTTGCCGTTCTGCATGACAGCATTGTTCCAGCCTGGAACAAGAGGAGAAGACGGACGCACAAGCTTTGCATAATGTCCCGTGCAAAAATAATCAAATTCAATGCCTTTTGCTTTTATGCCGTCAACAAATGCACCGAATTTAACAATCGGATTGCACATAATGCACGGGTTCGGCGTATGACCGTTCCTGTATTCGGCTTTAAAATACTCCAGCACTTCTTTACGATATGCTTCGCGGACATCAATTGTATAATGATCAAAACCGTTTTCTTCACAAAATTTTCTGCAGGTTTCAATATCAATCGATTCGTCTGGTCCATAGCACGAATTGCGCAAGCCTTCCTGATTCGGTTCAATCGGCAAATCATTGTTCCACAAAGACATAGTTGCACCGATAACTTTGCATCCATGTTCTTTTAAAAGCATGGCTACAAGGGTCGAGTCAACTCCGCCAGACATGGCAACAACAACAGTTGAGCCTTTTTCAGGAAAATCATTCATCGCACTACTCACGTTGTAAATATACCGATTTTTTTCTATAATTGGAAGTGAAAACGCAAGTTTTTACAACCTGAACTTTAAAGACAAGTCTTGTTTCAAGCATACTGTCATGCAGCAAGGTTCTCTGTTAAAAAATTGCTTTTTAAATTCAGAAACAGACATGCAAAACCGCAGATGCGGAGTCTTTATATATTTATATGGGAGTAATCATGATTTTTTTTAACAAGACTAAAAACGATTCAAATATCAGGTCTTTTGAAATTGAAAATTTATTAAAAGAAAAAACTGCTTCGTTTGAAGAAGTTCAAAATGCACTTGAATCAACAATTCTTTCTGCTTCAGGCTGGCGCCGTGTTTTTGCAGAATCTAAAGACCAGCAGGATAAAACTTCCTGCATCGGAAAAACAAACGCAGTACTTGCAGCATTGATGGCACAAAGTTTTGCAGCATTCATAAAACAAAAATCAAACAAACTTTCTCCGGTTGTTGCCGTTGGAACAGACACAAGACCGACAGGCGCTTCAATTGCAGATGCAATGATTCGTGTTCTTTTAAAAAACAACATAACAATTCAATATCTTGGCATTGCCGCTGCACCAGAAATTATGGCATACAGCCACAAAGTTGACGGTTTTGTTTACATTTCTGCAAGCCACAACCCGATTGGCCACAACGGCGTAAAATTTGGTCTTAACGACGGCGGCGTTATTGCAGCAAAAGACGCAAATGCACTTGCAGACGACTTTAGGAAACTTTGCGCCGACCAGAATTGTGCAGAAAAAGCAAAAGAATTGTGCACATTCAGCAGCAGCACAAAAATTGATGCAGTCTACAAAAATTCAGGCAAATTTAAAGCAAAAGCAATTGAAGCATATAAAGCTTTTACAAAACAGGTCATTTCAGATAAAACCGAAAAAAGTGAACAGAACAGATTTTTTGAAACAATCAAGACAAACTGCAAAACAACGCCAATAACTGTTGTTGCAGACATGAACGGCAGCGCACGCACAATTTCAATTGACAAAGCTTTTTTCTCAAAACTCGGCATAAACATTCATGCAATAAACGATAAACCGGGCTGCATTGTTCACGAAATTATTCCAGAACCAGAAAATCTTGTATTCTGTGCAAAAGAAATGACAAAAATGCAGAACGGTTCAGACGGCACGCCAATCTGCAAAAACGCCATTTTGGGCTATATGCCAGACTGCGACGGCGACAGAGGCAATATTGTTTACTGGAACGAAAACACAAAACAGGCTGAAGTGCTCAAAGCACAGGAAGTTTTTGCATTGTCCGTTCTTGCAGAACTTTCTTTTGCAGTCTACCAAAACGGAGAAAACCAGAAACTTGGCGTTGCAGTAAACGACCCGACTTCAATGCGCATTGAAGAAATTGCACAGTGCTTTAATGCAAAAGTATTCCGTGCAGAAGTCGGCGAAGCAAATGTAGTAAACCTTGCAAGAGAAAAACGTGCAGAAGGTTTTACCGTGCGCATTTTAGGCGAAGGTTCAAACGGCGGCAACATTACACACCCCGCAGCCGTACGTGACCCGCTCAACACACTTTTTGCACTTTTAAAACTTCTGCTCATCAAAGACACGCCGCAGAAAGCAGGACTTTTCCACGAATGGTGCAGACGTTCAAATCAAGAAGACAAATTCCACGATAATTTTAATCTTAGCGACATTATTGACACATTGCCAAAATACACAACTACAGGCGTTTCTGAAAAACGGGCTGTTGCAGCAGTAACACAAACTGACCATGCAAAATTAAAAGCAGCATATCAAAAAGTCTTTGAAGATGAATGGGCAATCAAAAAAACAGAACTTGAAGCTAAATATGGTTTCTGTTCATTTGAAGCCATCTGCAACAATGGAACAGCAGAAACAAGAAACGTAACTGATTACAGCATTTCAAAAAAAGGCGGTCTTAAAATATTGTTCAAAGACAGCCAGAACCAAAGCCTTGCATTTTTGTGGATGCGCGGTTCAGGAACAGAACCAGTATTCCGCATTATGTGCGACGTAAAAGGCTGCAAAACACAAGAAGAAGCAGAACTTCTTGAATGGCACACACAGATGCTTTTAAAGGCAAATGAACTGTCATGCAGATAAATTCCTTGCAAACAATGCAAAAGCTTTGAAAAATGCGCAAAATATAAACATTTTTTACAGGTTTTATTGTTGCGCAAAAACAACAGCTATGCTACATTTAGTTTGAACTTCCAATTGGACTGTTCAAATTTTGAAAGTTGAAACATATGGGAACTTCTAAAAACTTTATTGAAAATGTTTTTTGGAACAGCCCATAAAATGCATTTTTCGAAGTTTTCCTTTGAAAAATCTAGATCTTATTTTATTAACTAAGGAAGGAACTATGGGCGTTCGCGGTGAATTGTTTACAAAACAGGTAACTTTAGACAATCGGTCTTATTTTTTTAATGTCAAAGAAAATCGCGCCGGCGATGTTTTTTTGCAGGTTGTAGAAAGCAAAAACAAAGAAGGTGCAGAATTTGACCGTCATGCTATTGTAGTTTTTGCAGATGACATGCAGCAGTTCTGCAAAGGTCTTGAAGAAAGTCTTGGATTTATTGAAAAAGACAGAAAAACAAAAGCAAAGGCTAAAGCAGAACGCAAGCTTGAAAAAGAAGCAAAATTTGGTCCAAAGAAAAAGATTTACCGCACAAAAGATTCTGACGAAGCCCCGGAACAAGTCCACAAAAGTTCTCAAAAAAGAACAGGCAAAGTCCATGTAGTTTCAAAACTTCCAGAAAATAAATAACAGAAAGCGCGCTGCAATTGCAAAATGTACCCCAAAAACCTAAGACAGTTTCTGGTGGTACATTTTTTTTGTCCATGCACAGAAAATGCTAATAAGAAAAAGTTTTACGCTGAATTGGAGAAGGACCTTTTTTTCTGCATATTTCACGATGCGCTTTTGTAGGATAACCTTTATGCTTTGCATAGCCGTATTCAGGATAAATCTTATCAAATTCGCACATCTGCCGGTCACGGTCTTCTTTTGCAAGAATTGACGCAGCCATTACAGCCTGATAATTTCCATCAGCTTTGGGTTCTGCCCGACAAGGAACATCAATTTTCGGGCAAAAAGTTCCGTCTATGATTGCTTCCACATCGTTTTTTGAATAGCCCTTTTGTTCAAGCATTGTACACATTGATTCAAAAGCACGTTTCATCGCCAGAAGCGACGCATTCAGAATATTAATTTCGTCGATTTCTGTATGAGAAGCATTTGCAACGCCATAAGCCAAAGCATGATTTTTTATTTCAATTTCAAGCTTTGCCCTTTTTTTAGGCGAAAGCTTTTTTGAGTCATTAAGGCCTTCAATTGGAAAATTTTCATCTAAAATAACAGCAGCAGCCGTAACAGGACCAGCCAAAGGACCGCGCCCTGCTTCATCAATTCCACAGACTAATTTTTGCATTAAATTTCCCCAGAAACAAAAGAACTATATTTTTTAAAACAGCGGCGCAATGCCTGTCCGGCAAGAAGAATCGCACCACAAAGGAACAAAATCTGCACTTGTATGCATTTCGTTTGCAAAAACATTTTCGCTAAATGCATAAACGCTTGCAAAAAGTTCTGCACAGCGGGCTTTGTCCGCAACAAGAATAAATTTCGGCGAAGCAAGCTCAAACATAGAATCAGACAATGCAAAAGCAACGGCAGATTCGCCAGAAAGAGAAAAACGGTCGTTATCAGAACGGATTGAAGATTTTAAACATTGAATTCCGACAGCCTGCCCAAGAGTCTGAATTGTAATGCCGCTTGAAACCATGCTGATGCTGCATTTTACAGCCTGAATTATGCCCTGAGGTGTGCTTGTATTTGAAACAAATTCACATCTTTCAAAAGCAAGTTTTGCATCTCTTGCATCAATCAACGGAGTGCTGGCAGACAAAAATGAATACATATCTTTGTCTGCATTTTTTTCAAGCATGCAGTTTTCAAAAGACGCATCTGCATTGCGCACAATCAAGCATGAATTATTTTTAAAAGACAGGCACGTGCCGTCATGACCGACAAAACGGCAATTTGCAGCAACAGTAAGACTTTGCGGAACAATAAAATGACCGCGCAAATGCACTACAGTTTTTCTTCTGGAATTAACGACAGCAAGAGCATCGTAAATTGAATTAAACGGCTTTGTAGAAGAACCGTCTGCATCTAAAACAGGTCTTGAAGAAGCATCAACATAAATATTGTCTGACAAAACAGAAGAACGTACTGCTACAGTTTCGCTTTTGTTGCCGGCGTTGTCCTGTGCATAAGCATAAACAGTGTAGACTGCATCAATTTCGCCGCCGCCAAGAATAAGCCTTGAACCGGCAAACGGCATGAAAACAGCAGAATCATCAGGTTCTGCATCATTCAAAACAGGCGAAAGTTTTTCACCAAATTCCAAAGCAGCAGTCCGCGTTTCAACAGCAGTATAAACATCTTCTTTTGAAAAAACAGAAACAGCAACAGAACGGCCGTCATTATCAAAATTTTCTTCAAGCGAAAGCCCCGGCCCAGATGGCGGCCGTTTATCAATCGCCACAGAAACAGGAATTACGCCCTGACGGATATTTCCATAATAGACAGCAAGCTCTAAATCAAAACGGCGTTCATCGCCTGCAAGTGTATCTACATAAAACGAAGTCAACGGTTTCGAAACACCGTCAATATCTTCAATTCTGAAAGTATAAAGCGGATTTGAAAACTGAAGCTCAACGCTTTTATTAGTCAGGCCACGTTCTGGCAACCCTATAATCGTTGGCTTTTCAGGCAGAACCAGAGATTCAACCTGAGAACCGGTGCGCCAGCTTATTGTGTGGCTTTTTGTCCGGTCAAGATAAAAAGGTTCAACATAAACCTGAAACGGACTGCCGTCAATTGAATACTGCAGCCGCTGCCCTGATTTGAACAGTACAAAATTCCAGTCAATAATCTGCAGAGGAGAACTGAACGTTTTGTCCTGAATCATTGCAGTTTTTGGTGCATCATTTGTTGTAATGACATAACGATAGACGGACGCACCGCTTGTAATTTCAAGAGGCATAAGCGCATTTACGCAGGACGGCAAAGTCTGATACAAAGTGCGTCCATGCAGGGCTTCGTCTAAATGAGAACCAATTCCATAGGTAAGGTTCTGAGAAACAGGCACAGGTTTTTGAACACCGCAGACAACAAGCGGATTAAGAGCCGAAACATCAAGCGGTGGCTTTACAGAAGCAGGTTCATTTACAGCATAAGTAATTTTTTTTCGTGTCATTGAACCGTCGCCATGCACAGCCACAAGATTAAGCGTAATTTCACCGCACAAGTCAATTAAAACAGGTCCGTCATACGCAAAACCAAAATCAAGCGGATCATATTCACTGAATGAATAAAAAACTTCTGTTTCTGGCGCACAATCTAAAACGAGCGGCTGTCTGTTTGCCCACGTGCCTTCAACAGGGCTTATAATTTCAAATTTATGAGAATTTATGTTTTGAACAGGATTTTTATCCAGCATTATTTCGCGGCTTTTCATGCCGCCTGCAGTTTCTGTCCATGCAACGACAGTATCATTGTGGCTAATTGCAAGAGTTTCACCTTGAAAAGCAGAACCTACAGTTATGCGCCCTGTAAAAGAATCGAAAACCCTGTAGCGTACAATCTGATTTTGTTTAGCAAAAAAGGTATAGACAAAACCGCTTTTTGTGCGCTGCACGCTGTAAGACGGCACAGAAAGACTCTGCGCAAATGCAAATGAAGCGATAAGAAGAAACAATAAAGCAAAATAAACGCGCTTAAAAAGAGAAACCTGCTTTTTTAAATTATTTTTTTCTGGAATTAAAGTGCAGACCCTGTAAAAAGAATCTGCACTGTCATTATGCTTTTCCCAACAGAGGCTCAAGTGCTGCCCTCAACTCCGGGTCTTCATTATAATAGTTCTGCTCAAGTTCTTTTGCAGAAAGACCCACCAATTCATGGCTCATATAATGAATCCACCTGTCTTCTTCCGGCGAATGAATCTCAAACTTGCGGCACCAGTAATCAGGCTGAATCGGCAGCTGCTGTTCGTAATATGTATAATATTTGTAGTCATGAACAGCAACTTTTACATCATCACGTGGAATTCCCTTTTCAAGCAGAACTTCAACAAGATAATTAATAGTGCGGCCAGTATCAAAAATATCGTCGATAAGAAGAATTTTGTCGCCAGGACGCAGATGCTCAGGAGAATATGTCCAGCCGTCAATCATTACTCTGACATGTGCGCGAATATCTGTATATGAACGGGCAACAACTCCAGCATATAAAACAGGGTGAACATCTTTTCTTGCAATCTTAAAATATTCACTTACAACATTTCCTACATAAGCACCGCCTCTCAATGAAACATAAATCACGTCGGGAATAAACCCTTCTTCAAGAATGCGGTGAGCCATTTTAAGGGCACCATTTCTAACTTTGTCATAAGGCAAAAATTCTTTTATCATAGGAAACCTCGCAAAAAAAGA
>JAKSTS010000057.1 GCA_024402455.1 Treponemataceae bacterium | reverse complement strand
TGGTATTTCTGATTATCGTATAGAAATCAATAGAACTGAAGAAGCTCGTGAACGGCACATCCGGCCGGAAAGGTTTCTAGAAATTTTCATATTCATTATTTTACGGTGACGAAAGGTTTTGTCAACCATGTTTTGCGACATTTTAGCAAATGAAACTGCAAAAACTGCATGCACAACAAAATGAACTGGTCTCCGGCACAGAAAAGCATCGGCATCGTCCTCTGTCATAAAGCACTATCACAAGATAACGCAGCCGGGCTTCATCACCTTCAATATAACCTGAAGACCTGCATATGAAACATTCAGTAAGAATCAAAAAAAACGTTCAGCATTATTCTAGAATCTTCCAGAGAAAAAAACATTATTTGCTTCTTATAAGAGAAAAAACCGATTTACTTCAAGACTAAATATCAATATGATTATATGATTAAAACGTTTAACCTGTTTTTAAACGGCAGACGTTTTTCTTTTGTTTATAAAAGGGAATTTTGAAACTGATTTTAAGATTCTCAAAAATTAAGCGCGATGTTTTTCATCGGTGCCATAAATATACATGGAATACAGGAGACTAAAATGAACACAAAAGGTCTTGAAGCCACAGCACTTTCTGTGCGCAGCCTTTCGATGGACGCAATTCAAAAAGCAAATTCTGGTCACCCAGGTTTGCCTCTTGGTTGTGCAGAACTTGCAGCAGTGCTTTATGGTGAAATCATGAAGCACAACCCAAAAAATTCAAAATGGGCAGATCGTGACCGTTTTGTTCTTTCTGCAGGACACGGCTCAATGCTTTTGTACTCAATTCTTCATTTGAGTGGCTACAACGTAACTCTTGATGACGTAAAAACATTCAGACAAATCGGTTCACATTGTGCCGGACACCCTGAATTTGGCATTACAGACGGTGTAGAAGCAACAGGCGGACCTCTCGGACAGGGTTTTGCAATGGCTGTCGGTATGGCAATTGCAGAATCAATGCTTGCTGCAAAATTCAACACAGACGATTTTAAAATCGTTGACCATTACACATATACACTTATCGGCGAAGGCTGCCTTATGGAAGGCGTTTCTTCTGAAGCATCAAGCCTTGCCGGTACATTGAAACTTGGAAAACTTATTGCTTTCTATGACCAGAACAAAATCAGTATTGATGGTTCTACAGACATTGCTTTTGCAGAAGATGTTGAAAAACGTTATCTCGCTTACGGCTGGCAGGTTCTCAAAGGCTCAATGTACAACATGAGCGACATTATCTCTCTTGTTGAACAGGCAAAGAAAGACGACCGTCCGACACTCATCATGCTCAAGTCTACAATCGGACAGGGCGCACCGACAGTTGCCGGAACAGCAAAAGCACACGGTGCACCTCTCGGTGCAGAAGGAATTGCTGCAGCAAAAGCAAATCTTGGAATTCCTGCAAATGAAGAATTCTACATTGCAAAAGAATCAAAAGATTATTTCGCAGAAAAAGCTTCTGTATTTGCAAAGGCAAATGCAGACTGGGACAAACTTTTTGCAGAATGGTCTAAAAAATATCCTGAAAAACGTGCTGAATGGGATGCATATTTCTCTGATAAACCACAGGCTAATGTTGCACTTCCACAGTATGCTGTCGGCGAAGCTCTTGCAACACGCAACGCTTCTGGTGCAGCACTCAATGTTATGGCACAGCGCTACAAGAACCTTGTAGGCGGTTCAGCAGACTTGCAGGGACCAAACGTTACAGCTCTTAAAGGCGAAAACTCATATTCAGCTGAAGACAGAGCAGGCCGTTACCTTCATTTTGGTATCCGCGAATTTGCAATGGCTGCAATTTCTAACGGTATCCAGCTCCATGGCGGTTTCAGAACATTCTGTGCAACATTCATGGTTTTCTCAGATTATCTCCGCCCGGCTCTCCGCCTTTCTGCATTGATGAAGCAGCCGGTTGTTTACGTTCTTACACACGATTCTATCTACGTAGGTGAAGACGGACCGACACACCAGCCAATCGAAACACTTGCAGCATTGCGTGCAATTCCAAATGTAAAAGTTTTAAGACCAGGCGATGCTGAAGAAGCAGCTGTTGCATGGGAAATTGCAATGGAAACAACAGATGCTCCATCTTGTCTCGCTTTGACAAGACAGAATCTTGCTGTTTACGAAAAAGATGATCCAGACTGGCGCAACACAGCACGCTGCGGCGCATACATCGTTAAGAAAGGTTCAGACAACCCTGACGTAACAGTAGTTGCTTCTGGTTCAGAAGTAAACCTTGCACTTGCCGCTGCAAAACTTGTTTCTAACAAAACAATCCGCATTGTTTCTGTTCTTGACAGAGAAGCTTTCATCCGTCAGCCAAAAGAAATTCAGGCAGCAATCGTTGCACCAAAATCTCGTGTTGTTGCAGCAGAAGCTGGCATTTCAATGGGATGGGAATATTTTGCAAAAGCAGAAGACATTTTTGCAATCAACCGTTTCGGCGAATCTGGTCCGGCAGCAAAAGTTGCAGAACACTTAGGATTTACAGCTGAAAACCTTGCAAAACTCATTGCAAAATAAGTTTTGACCAGCAGCATTCCTGATTTTTCTTTTTTCAGGAATGCCTTTAAAATTGAAAAGCCCCGGAGTTTCTTTGAAGCCTGCTTCAGTTTGAAACACCGGGTTTTTTTTTGAAAAGAGGAAATCTAGTTTTGTTTCGGGTGTTTTTTGCGATAATCAATAAATGCACAGACTGCCATCATAAGAAACCCAGAACCAATCATAAACGCACACAGAATCTGTCCGGTCGACAGATTAAAAAGCGAAACATTAAAATAAATCGGTGCATCAGAAACGGCTGCAACCCTGTAACCTAAATCTGCATCCGGTTCGCGGAAATATTCAATTACAAAACGAACAAGACCATATAAAACACAATAAGAACAGCCTATAAAGCCGTCAAAAGGCTTTTTCTTCCGCAGAAGCCACAATACTGCCCAAATAAAAAGACCTTCAAATAAAGCTTCGTAAAGCTGGCTCGGGTGCCGTGGCAGAATTACTGTAGAAGCTCCGGCAGGAACTGCAAGATTTGTTTTTTCAATAACCTTCTGAACCCAATCTAAAGAAAGTGAATATCTGTCTGCATCAGGGAAAACCATTCCCCATGGCGCGGTTGTAATGCGCCCGTATAATTCAGCATTAAAGAAATTGCCAAGACGACCAAATGTATAGCCCAGCGGGATTGAAGCGGACATTACATCAACCCATTTGCCAATCGGTTTATGATGCCAGACACACCAAATTATCATTCCAAAAAGCCCGCCGATAAAACCGCCATGGTAAGACATTCCTGCAAAACCTGTAAAGGTTCCGCTTTCATCGAAAGGCCAGAAAATTCTCCATGGCTTATGCCAGTAATAGCCGCTTTTATCGTAAACCAATGTATAAAAAATGCGCGCACCCATAATAAGACACAGAATGCCGCAGAAAAAGAAACTTAAAACATCATCGTCTATACATTTATAATCATTTGTATCTAAAGCGCCCTGTTTTACCTGCTTTATAAAAACAAAATACGCTGTGGCAAATGCAACAACATACATAAGCCCATACCAGCGGAGCAAGCCTAAAACAGGCACACCAGGAAAAATTTCAGGATGAATCCATGACGGATAATTTATAACTAACTGCATTTATGTTCCTAAAACGGAGGCTCCAAAACCGAAATTTTAGAGCCTTCTTTGAAAAATATGCATGCAGCAAGGCACGCATTGCTTAAAACTTTTAAACAGACACTTTAAAGTGAAAAACCTTGAGAATGTGCTTTAAGAATTTTCTGCTTCAAAAGTGCATTTTCTTTTTTAAGCTGAGTTATTTCATATTGCTGAGATTTAATTACTTCTGCAACATCACCTATTGTCAAAGTGCCGGTACCGACAAGATCTTCTATATAGGTCATCTTTGCTTCAAAATCCTGTGCTGCATCTTCTTCTGCATTAGAAAAGCTTTCGTTTGTTGCATCAACATACTGATCAAATGAAAGCGTTTCTGAATCGCGTACTTTTCCGGCTATGCGGTAAATTGCCTGGGCAAGAACTGACTGCGGTTTATAAACAACAATCGGAAGTCTTGAAGCAAGGGCAATATCCTGAAGAACATCTCTGTAAATAACGCCAAGATGTTCAAGTTCAACACCAAGGTATTCTTTGCATGAACGGCGGATTTTCAAAGCTTTTTCTGCATCCTGCGGAGAGTCAAGCATGTTCAGAATAAGACGCGGACGGAACTGCTTCATTCTGCGGCGGAAAAGTTCGGCATTTTCAGGATCAACTTTTTCAATTTCATCTATAAGCTTTGGAATATAAAGGCGCTGCATTGAAGCCGCGTCGTTTTTAAGTTTTTCAAGATATTCGTAAGCTTTAGAATTGCGCTTGAAGGAATTGTACATAAGTCTGAAAACGGCATTCTTCAAAAACAGATAACCGTCAAGAATTGCAGTTACAGTCGGAGCCGTTACAATAATGCCTTGAGGCGAAAGCAGAAAGAAATCAAGAATGCTCAAGTGAGTGCCGGCGCCAAGGTCAATCAGCAGAAAATCGCAGTTTGCGGCCTGCAGTTTTTTTATAAGCAGATTCTTCTGTGCTGCTTTAATAGACGACATTCCAGGAATTTCTGAATCGCCTGGAATGAACATCAGATTTGCATAATCAGTAGGAACAATTATTTCTTCAAATTCAGAATTTCCAGTTAAAAAAGTTCCAAGACCAGCTTTTGGAGATTGATGACCAAGGACCAGATGAAGATTAGATGCTCCAAGATCAAGATCGACGAGCACAACCCTTTTTCCAGACTGTGCCAGGGCAATTGCCAGATTTGCAGACACCAGACTTTTTCCGACGCCGCCTTTTCCACTTGCAATAGGAATGATTTGCATAAATTCACATCCAAACCAGCGCACCAAACAGGCCGCTGCTCAAAAAAAATTACGGGCAGTTTAAAACAGATACGGTTTCTCAACATTGAGAAAATCATATCGCACCCGCTCATTCAAAACATTGTCTTAAAATTTCATGCTGCTTTTAAAACAGCATGAAATCAAACAACATATTACGCTTTTATCGGCAAAAAAACAGGTCACTTTTAGAGCAAGACCATAAAAATTGCAGATTTTAGAGATGTCCTTTATAAAAAAGAACAGCTCCGAATGTATCAGAGTTGTCCTTTTTTATAAAAGAGAAAATATTCCGGCATCCCTAAAACTTGATAAAACAGCTTTTTAGAAATGCCTGTTTTATGCATTGAACTTCTGCCGTCAATTTTAAGCAGAAACAATCATTGCACTCTTGATTGCATCAAGCAAAGTTTCTTCTGTCGGTTTCTGCTCAAGAAGATGACGGAATTCCGGTTTTTGAAAAAGGAATGCAAGCTGAGAAAGAATCTTCAGATGTGTTTTTGTATTGCTTGTCAAAAGAATAAAGAAAACATAAACAGGGCGCATGTCCGGAGGATTCATCATTACAGGCTTGTCCAAAAAACAGACAACAAGCCGCTGGTCTTTTACATCTGTCAAAAGAGGATAACGTGGATGAGGAATGGCAATTCCGTTGCCGACAGCTGTGCTCATCAGTTCTTCGCGCTGACAAAGTTCATCATAAAGCTTTGTCTTGTCAAACGATTCGGGCAAATCAATCTTTTCGAGGATATTTTTAAAGACGAGCTCAGGACGCTCTCCTTTTACATTAAAAAAAACACCACCATTCTTGATGAGAGTTTCAATAGACATCAGTTCATTTGATTCACTCATGTTTCTCGTCTTCCTTTTTGATAACGGTAAATTTTTCTTTTTTCTGTATATTCACAGACTGTTCAAGTTCTTTAGACAAGTCTTCAAAACTATATTGCATTCCTTCCAATGTAAGGTAAAGGCTTGAAATATCTTTTGAAGAAATCGAGGCATTTGGAGCAAGAGATTCCAGCATTCTCCCTAAATGCGTAAAAAGTTGTGACAAAATAACTAACGGCTGTGGAGGCATTGCTTCCGGAGATACATCATTCTGCCCAAGTGTATAAACAAAATTAATCATCGTGGCATAAAATTCAAGAATTTTTGAACGAAGCTGCCCTTTTTCATAATCTGCAAACCACCGATAGCTGCGCTGTAGTATAACACGTCTTTTTTCTAAGTGCAAGGAACAAAAAACAACATCTTCAGGAGAAAGCTCGCTCATATTTTCAGGCAGGAGCCTTTTTAAAATCAAGCTGCTGTCCTTTTCTTTTCGATAAAGCGAATCAAAGATAAATGAATCAAGAAAAATTTCAGTAAGGGGAATTCCAATTGAAAGAAAAAGACTGCTGATTCCGCCAAGTTCTTCGGCTTCTTCTGCATCGCTGTCTGAATCTGAACGCAGATTCAATACAGAAATTGTTTCGCCTGTGCGCCAGAGTCTTGTTTCAACGCCGAATTCAACGGCTTCAATTTTGTCTGTCTTTTTTATGAATTCTTCCACAGAACCAGGATTGTCTACATAAAGGCCTTTTCCTGCAAGAACATATGCAAAAGCAATCTGCTCATCAATTGAACTGCACGCACCAAAAACATCAAAAGACTGCAAAAGTTCTTTTTCAAAAAGTTCAGACCAGCTTGCACGGCATTCTTCTTCATTATTTATCTCAAACGGAGTTTCTCTTGTGTCTTTTTGAACTTCAAGTGAAAAATGCCCGAGAAGCCAGCTGTTAAGCTGCACTTTAAAACGGTCGCCGCTTTTAAAAGAATATTTTTTATATATTTCTTCCATATTAAGAACAGTGGCCTTCATCTTTCCGGGCAGTTCATAATCGCTTTCGACAAAATCAAAGTCCTTGTTTGCAGGGTCTAAGGCAAGATACTGCGGTACAAATTCTTCGCCATGCAGAAAATTATAGCTGAACAAATCGTTTGTCTGCATTTCAACAATTTTTTTAGGAACAAGTTTTCCTTCAAAAACAAACTGAAAATCACAAGACAAAATATCCGGATTGCCGAAAGGAATGCAGCGGTGACCAATTATCAGAATATTATTGGAAATTTCATAACGGGTTGGCAAAATTGAAAAACACCGGCCGGTAAACATGCCGATTCTGGAAGCATACACATTGCGCCCTACAGAAAGAACTGCAGGATTTGCTTCAAGCCAGCTTAGCGCATAATCTAAATCTCCTTGTTTTTTTATTCCCAAAAAACCTGCTGCCTGAAAAAAATCAAAAGGGAATTCACACCTTGAGACAAAGGAGTTTAGCAAGGAGTCTAAGTCACGTTTCATACATTAATATCATAGCCGAACAATACAAAAAAAATCAACGCACCAGCTGCAAAAACATTAAAAGCTTCATTCTTAAAGAATCTGCAGTAATACACCCACCAGAAACACGGAAAAATTCCCAAAGAAACACATTTTCATGCAGTTCAAACTTCATGTCCAAATCTAAGGCTTGACCGCTTTCATTTTACTTTATAAACTCAATACATGGAAAACAAAACAAAAAAAATACCGCTTAGAAGTGAAATTCCTTCTTCTGACAAGTGGGATTTGACAACATTATTTAAATCTGACGACGACTGGGAAAAAGCCCTTAACCAAATTACAAAAGATGCAGAAGCTCTTGAAGCAATGAAAGGCAAACTCGGCAACAGTGCTGAAGACCTGCTTGCTGCATTAAAAATTTTTGAAAAAGCACAGCAGAATGAAGAGCTTGTCGGCAACTATGCGTTTCTGCTTTCAGCAGGCGACGCAGGCGACAGCACAAATCAAGATAAACTTGGCCGCTATACAATGGTTTCAACAGAAGCCGGTGCAAGAACAAGCTGGTTTGAACCAGAACTTCAGGCAATTCCAGAAGAACTTATAAACAAATGGATTGAACGCGAAGATTTCAAAGATTACAAAATATTTTTGCAAAAAGAACTGCGCTGCAAGCCTTTTGTTTTGAGCGAAAAAGAAGAGCGCATCATGGTTCTTCATTCTGAACCGAATGACACCGCACACAAAGCATTTTCAATGCTTACAAATGTTGACCTTGATTATGGTTCTGTAAACGGCGAACCTTTGACTCAGACAACGTGGTCAAATTTCATGGAAAGTTCTG
The DNA here is from genome assembly GCA_024402455.1 of Treponemataceae bacterium. Next base: position 3,548 of record JAKSTS010000057.1, on the reverse strand, counting down.
ACCGCAAGATTCGAAAAGATGCATACACTCAGTTTTATGATACATTCGATAAACACAAAAATACAATTGCAGCATTATATGCAGGCAGCGTAAATGTTGATGTCTGCCGTGCAAAAGCAAGGGGTTTCAACAGTTCAATAGAAAAAGCATTGTTTCCGGACAAAGTGCCGTTATCTGTTTATAACAATCTTGTTTCAACAGTGCGTTCTAATTTTGCACCACTCCACAGATATTACAAAGTAAGACGAAAACTTTTAAAACTTGACACACCAAATGATTTGCGCCATTATGACGTTTACGTTCCGCTTGTTCCAGACGTAAAAAAGACAACCACGTTTGATGAAGCCATTGAAATTTTAAGAGATGCACTTTCGCCGTTAGGCACAGAATATACAGACACTTTGTGCACGGGCTTAAAAAGCGGCTGGGTTGACCGTTACGAAAACCAGGGAAAACGTTCCGGTGCTTTTTCAAGCGGAGCATACACAGGTTATCCGTACATTCTTACAAATTATAAAGAAGACGTTTTAAGGGATGTATTTACAATTGCGCATGAAGGCGGACACTCAATGCATTCTTGGTATTCAGCCAGATCAAACCCGTTCCTTCAATATGATTACACGATTTTTGAAGCAGAAGTAGCCTCAACATTCAATGAAGAGCTGCTTTTCAGATATTATATAAAACATGAAACAGACCCGAAAGTAAAAGCATATCTTGTTTCAACACGTGCAGCAGATATTCTTGCAACACTTTACAGACAGACAATGTTTGCAGAATATGAACGCAAAACACATGAACTTGTTGAAAACGGCACGCCGCTTTCTGTGGAAGTGCTTAGAAGTGAATACAGAAAGCTGCTTACAGACTACTTTGGTCCGGAAATGGTTTTTGAAGAAACAAGCGACCTTGAAGGTTTGCGGATTCCGCATTTTTACAATGCTTTCTATGTTTATAAATATGCAACAGGCATTTCTGCTGCACTGGCTCTGGCAGAAAAAGTTATGAACGGCGATAAAACTGATAAAGAAAATTACTTTAAGTTCCTCCGTTCAGGCGGTTCACGCTATCCGATTGAATCATTAAAAGTTGCAGGCGTCGACATGACAAGCACAGAACCTGTACAGTCTGCAATAAATATATTTGCTCGTCTTGTAGACGAACTTGAAGCGCTAGTTTAACGCTGTGCAGAATGCATAAATTCAGAGACTGCTTTCAATATTTTATTTTAAAGCAGCTTTTGATTATGCATCCTGCAAAAAAATCAACACCAGGAAAGCAATGCACTTTGCCTAAAAACAGCATGGTGCAGACAAAAAGACAGATAAAATCCTTTTTCTTGCTTTTCTGAAAGAATATGGTATACTAACTATATGTCACAGTTAGAAGATTTTAAAACATATCCTAAAACTGATGCGCACAACCACTTAAATTTGGGTATGCGTTATGCTTCTTATGCACCATGGGCTCGTTTTTATATTCCTAACTTTCCACGAGTAATGAATGGTCTTGAAGAAATGCATGAAGTTATTTCTACATTTACACGTCCGAGATGTTCAACTGCAAAAGATGTTAAAGATTTAATTTGCCTTTCTATTGAAGATGCAATTGCAGATTCTGTTACCGTTCTTGAAGGAAGCATTGATCTTCAGTTTGTCGGGCACTATAACGAAGATTATGATGCTTTTTTTGAAATGATTAATGGTCTTGTTGAAAAATATAAAGGCAGAATCAAGTTTTTGCCGGAACTTGGCGTTGGCAAAACATTTGATGATGCAAAAGTTCAAAAATGGGTGCCTGAACTTTTAAAAAGCGGTGTTTTCAAAAGCATGGATTTATATGGTCCGGAAACATTTGAAAACCTTGACCGTTTCAAAAGTCTTTATGAACTTGCAGGCAAGCTCGGCATAAAACGAAAAGCACATGTCGGCGAATTTTCTGACGCAGCGTCTGTAAAAAACATGATTGAAGAATTTTCACTTGAAGAAGTTCAGCATGGCATTGGCGCAGCACAAGATGACAAAATTTTGCAGTGGCTTGCCGACCGCAAAATTCGCTGCAATGTTACACCTACAAGCAATGTTCTTCTTTCTGCCGTAAAACGCATGGAAGACCACCCGATTAAAAAAATGTTCGAAGCAGGCGTGCGTCTTTCGATTGGAACAGATGACCTTTTGTTCTTTGACCGCTCTGTAAGCGAACAGTGCCTTGACCTTGTAAATGCAGGCGTTTTGACACAGGAACAGATTTTCAAGATTCTTGATGATTTTGATAAATAAGCTTTAGCAGGCATGCCGTGATGAAAATCATCTGGCATTAAGTTCTGAATACAAATAAAAAATGGGAAAAGATCAGCAGAACTGATTCTCTTCCCATTTTTTTTGCATTTTAAAAGAATAATTCAAGCGACCAAACAAAAGCAGAAATTACGGCTTGAGTTCTTTTAAGATTGAAACAACCTGATTTTTTTCAGGAGAAATGACTTTTTTTGCATCAACCTTTTTTAGAACAGACATAATGCTTGAAGGCATAGTCGGCGCCTCTCCGCACATTTCTTTTATGCTTTCTGCAGAAAAAGCCGGATGATCTCTTGAAACAAGAACAACAACGCCACCGTCTTCTTCAATCATTTCATTCCGTTTTATAGATGCCGCATATGCATCTGCTGTCTGTGGCGAAACTTTTATGCGATAATTCTTAAAAAGTTCATCTGCAGCTGCATATCTGTCTGCCTTTGAAACTTCTGCCGGAAAAACAAGACCTTTCATTACAGCAGGACTTGTTGCAAACAAAGATTCAAGCCGTTCAAGATTAGAAGGAACAGCAGGATTTGCCGGACCGCGCTCCATAAGCGGAATCTGTCCGTTCATCAAATCGCACATATTAGCAGTATCAACATGCAGAGAAGACGTGCAGTCTGTAATAAAGCCGTTTACAGGCAGAGAAAATTTCCAGCTGTAAAGACCGGCAATCAAATTGCCATAATTGCTTGAAGAAAGTGCATAAAAAATATCGCTGCAGACATGGTTTTTAAGTCTTGTAAATGCAAACGTATAGAAAAAAGTCTGCGGTAAAAGCCTGCCGATATTTGATGTATTTGCCAGAGTCAAACCATAATGTTCAACCAAATCATGGTCGCTGTAAATCTGCCTTACAAGCTCTATGCAGTCGGCTGCCGAACCGTTAACCTCAACAGGATAAATGTTCCCGCCGTTCCAGACAAACGATTCTTCAGGCAGTCCACGCATCATGCCTTTTGGATAAAGAAGCACAGCTTTAAGATGTTTTTTGTTTTTAAAAGCATATGCAATACTTGCACCAGTTTCGCCTGTTGTGTCCGTAATGACAATTGCTTCTTTTTCTTTCATTATGCAGATATGCTCAAGACAAGAAGCCAGGTATGAAATTCCAAAATCTTTGTGCGAACCAGTCGGTCCATGGAAAAGCTCAAGATTATAAAGCCTGTCGTCAAGCTGCGTTAAAACAGGCGAAAAAGGAAAAGCACTTGTTGCTATTGCTTCTGAAATAATCGGGCTGAATTCTTCTTT
>JAKSTS010000056.1 GCA_024402455.1 Treponemataceae bacterium | reverse complement strand
GTTTACAAGTTCAATTGGTTTCGTTCTGGCTGCAGCGGGAAGCGCTGTTGGTCTTGGAAACATCTGGAGATTTCCATATCTTGCTGCAAAAGATGGCGGCGGTTTATTTCTGCTCGTATATCTTATTCTTGCAGTTACTTTCGGTTTTACACTTCTCATTACAGAGATTGCAATTGGCCGCAAAACTGCACAAAGTCCATTGACAGCTTACAAGCACATTCATCCTAAATGGGGCTTTTTAGGCATTTTTTCTTTTGTCGTTCCGCTTATCATTTACCCGTATTACTGCGTTATTGGCGGCTGGGTTGTTAAATATATGTTTACATACCTTGCTTTCCAAAGCAAAGTTGCAGTTGCAGACGGCTTTTTTACAGGGTTTATTACAGCACAGTGGCAGCCAATTTTTTATACACTTTTATTTGCCCTTCTCTGCTTTGTAATTGTCTACAAAGGTGTTGAACACGGCATTGAAAAATATTCAAAAATTCTCATGCCGGTTCTTGTTGTTATTGTTATTTTCATTTCAATTTATTCACTTTTCTTAAAGCACACAGATGAAGCTGGCATCACCAGAACTGGTCTGCAGGGTGCTGCAATTTATTTCATACCGAATTTTCAAGGATTGACACTCAAAAAACTTCTGTTTGTCATTCTTGATGCAATGGGTCAGCTTTTTTATTCATTGAGCATTGCAATGGGAATTATGATTGCATACGGCTCTTATATGAAAAAAGATAATAATCTTGGAAAAGCTGTTAACCAGATTGAAATTTTTGACACTGGCATTGCAATGCTTGCCGGTTTGATGATTATTCCGACAGTTTTTGTTTTCTCTGGAACAGAGGGAATGTCTGCTGGACCAAGCCTTATGTTTATTACACTTCCAAAAGTTTTTGCTTCTCTTGGTGGTTTCGGCGAAGTTCTCGGTCTTATTTTCTTTGTCATGGTTTTGTTTGCCGCAATGACAAGTGCTGTTTCAATTCTTGAAGCAGTAGTTTCAAGCATGATTGATAAATTCGGCTGGAGCAGAAGACGTGCAACACTTATTATGGCTGGTGTCGGTCTGTTCATTTCTTTGATTGTATGTCTTGGCTACAACGTATTCTATTTTGAATTTAAACTTCCAAATGGTGCAGTAGCTCAGATTCTTGATATTCTCGATTATCTCAGCAACAATATTCTCATGCCGATTGTCGGACTTCTCACATGTATTTTGATCGGATGGGTTGCAAAACCAAAAACAACAATTGATGAAATTACATTGAACGGCGAAAAATTTGGCCGCAAAACACTTTATGTTGTTATGCTCAAATTTATTGCCCCAATCATGCTTTTTGTAATTCTTCTTACATCATTTGGTGTTTTTAACTGATTTCAAACAGTGCAAAATGCACCACACTGAATAAAAAAAAGCTTTCCGGCTGCAGCATTTATTAAACAGCCGGACAAGTTAAGGAATGCACCGCAATTTTGAATGAACATTCAATTTGAGCGGTGCATTTTTTTACATGCATCAATATTCATGCAAAAACTAAAGCTACAGGATTTTTATATGAAAAAAATTACAGTCAGTGCCGCAGTTATTTTGCGGAAAAACCAACAGACAAATCAAAACGAAGTTTTTGCAGCAGCGCGTGGCTACGGCGAATATAAAGGCTGGTGGGAATTTCCGGGTGGAAAACTTGAAACAGGTGAAACACCAGAACAATGCATTGTGCGCGAAATTTCTGAAGAACTTGCAGCTAATGTCAAAGCAGAAAAAACTCTTGGTACCGTTGAATATGATTATCCGGATTTTCATTTGACCATGCACTGCATTTTATGCACCATTACAGGTGGCGAACTAAAACTTTTAGAAGCACAAGATTCACTCTGGCTCAATCTTGAAACTCTGCACGACATAAAATGGCTGCCAGCAGATAAACTCATTCTAAAAGAAGTCGAAAAGCTTCTCCGCTAGATTTTTGCTGTGTTCCAGTTTCCTGCAATAATTTTGAAGAATTTAAAAACATAATAAAACTTACACATATTCTGAAAACTTTTCAGTTAATTCACTATTGACAATTTTTTTGTTTTACACAAAAATGCAACCGTGTTGCAAAAGTCATATCATACAAAAACAGCAGATTTAATTTCTCAGTTTATTCAAGAAAAACAAGAAGCAGGTTTTACAGCATCTGAACTTTCTGATTTTTTGAAACTTCATGATGTGGCTGTCAACAAAACAACAGTTTACAGAAACCTCGACAAACTTACAGAAAAAGGGCAGCTCATCAAGCACAAATCAATGATAAGCGACGGTTTCGTTTATCAGTCTGTAGACGAAGAAAACCATTGTGCAGAACATATTCATTTTCAATGCTGCAAATGCGGTTCTGTAATTCATCTGTCAGACCAAAAAACTGCAAATTATCTTGAATCTCTTTCTAAAAGTCTGGGACTCGAAATTGATTTAAGCCAGTCTTCGCTAAATGGAATTTGTTCAAAATGCAGGAAAGAAAAATGAACAGTAATAATGCAGCACACAAAAACCGGCTGCAAGCAAAAATTGAACATTCCACACAAATAAACCGCATTCAAAAAGCATTTGCAATTTTCCTCTTGATTGCCACAATCTTTTCTGCTGCATTTTGCACTGCAGAACACGACCACGACTGCTGCGGAGAAGACTGCACTATTTGTGCAGTAATTCAAATTGCTGAAGCATGTTTAAAATTGGTTGCAGTCTTTCTTGCCATTTTTGCTTCAAAACTGTTTGCAAACTTCTCTGCAAAAAAATATTTTTTTACAAAACAACTTGATTTCTTCTATTGTAATACACTCTTCTTACTAAAAACACGCCTAAACGATTAGTTCCTTTTATTTTTTCTATCCAGCTTACAACGTACAAATTACTCAACAAGAATAAAAGGAAAAATTTATGAATAAAAAACCTGTTACACTCATTACAGGATATCTGGGTTCGGGCAAAACAACTCTTTTAAACGAAATTTTAAGACAGGAAAAACGGCATGTCGCATTAATTGTAAACGACATGGGTTCAATCAATATCGATGCAGCAATTATTAAAAAGAACGGTTCTGCTGTTGCACAAAGCGAAATGTATGAAATGCAGAACGGCTACATCTGCTGCACTCTGCGCGACGAATTTATTGAACAGGTCGAAAAGATTTCTAAAAGCAAAACAATCGAAACTGTTTTTGTAGAAGCTTCTGGCATAAGCGACCCGGGCGCCATTGCAGCATCTTTTCTCGCTTATGAAGAAGAAAACCCAAAAACAAATGTTTATCTGTCAAACATTGTAACTGTTGTTGACGCAGACCGGATTTACCGCGAATTTTTGACAGACCTTGAAAGTTACGATGAAGACGACCAGAACAATTTAAAATCAAATGATATTACAACATTAATTGTAGACCAGATTGAATTCTGCAACGTAATCGTTTTGAACAAGCTCGACCTGCTTAACGAAGAACAGACTGAACAGGTAATTAAAATTATCCGACAGTTTCAGCCTAAAGCAAAAATCTTAAAAACAACACAAGGCAAAGTTGAAATTGAAGAAATTGCCGGCACCCAAAAATTTGATTACGAAATGGTTGATTCTTCATCTGCAATTCAAAAAGCAATTAATTCTCTTTCTGACTCAAACCGTGGTTTTACAGATGAATATGGAATTTCAAGCTTTTCGTATGAAGGCAAAAAACCGTTTGACCACAAAAAATTCATGGATTTTATTAACGAAGATTTTCCCAAAGAATTAATTCGCGCAAAAGGCTACATCTGGTTTAAAGACAGACCGGAAGATGTGCTTCTTTTTGAACAGGCAGGAAGAAATTCTTCTGTAATGGCCATTGCGTACTGGGTTGACTCTCTGGATGAAAATACAAAAAAAGAATGTCTTGAAAATGATGAAGAATTAAGAAATTCATGGGATCCAGAATACGGCGACAGAATCAATCAGGTTGTTTTTATCGGCAAAGGCTACGATAAAACAAAAATCATCAGCAGACTGGAAAGCTGTCTGGCATAAGGAATTAATTATGAAAAATATTTTTTCAGGCAGAGCATTGTTCAAAGATTTTTTCCTCACATTTTTAATTCAATTTGCAATTTTAATCGCTGCGCTTGTTCTGTATGCACTAATTCTTGGCAGCCCATTAAATTCAAATGTTTTGCAGGAAATAAGGATTGTTGGAGGAGAAGAAACTGCGCCACATCTAGCAAGGCTTATTTACATGATTTTTGCTTTTTGTGCAGGAATTGCAGGCATATTCATAGTACAAATTCTAGAAAAAAAAGAAAAATCAGATGCTGCTTTTTGGGCTGGCATTATAAGCGGATTATTCTTATGGCAGTCAATAGGTGAATGTTCCTGGCATTTTGCAATTCCATGCTTTACAGAAGGCGAAACCGTTCTAAATTATCTGCCAAGAATCGAAGGACCTTCTGCAGCAATGCTGATTATTCCATACCTTGTAGTTTTAGGTTTTTTGATTAAAAACAAAACATTTTCTTTTGGAATGCTGGCGCTTATTCTTTCGTTTACAGGAAACTGGGCTGGTCATTTTATCTCCGTAGGAACTTTTCCAGTTGTTTCAAGATTGATTGAAGAAACAAGCTGGTACAAATTAAGCGGAACTGTTTACGGCTTAGTTCTTGCTGCAGCAGGGTTGTTTAATGCCATAAAAGAAGGCAAAAACCGCCAGCAGAAAATGATTTGGTCAATTGTTTTTTATTTTGGAATTGCAGCAATTCCACTTGCCTTTATGGAAGGTTAAAGAAAAGCCGTAAATTTCAATTTTTAAGCGGCATAAAATTTTTAGGAGAAACATAAAATGAAAAAAATTATCAAAACTTTATTGATTGGCGCAATTCTTATTGCAGGAACAAACTTATTTGCAGCAAGCAAAAAATCAATTGTCTGCACTACTTTTCCAGAATATGACTGGATTCTGAACATTGTTGGAAACAAAGTTTCGACATTTGAAATTACACTTCTGCAAAAAAACGGAACTGACCTGCACAGTTATCAGCCGTCTGTAAAAGACATTGCAGAAATTGCCGGTGCAGATTTATTTGTTTATGTCGGCGGCGAAAGTGATGAATGGGTTGAAAAAGTTCTTGAAAACAACAAAAAAACAGATAAAAAAATCATCAACATGCTCGAAGCACTTGGCGACAAAGTCCGCGAAGAAGAAATTGTAGAAGGAATGCAGGCAGAAGAAGAGGAAGAAGAAAGCGAAGAAATTGAATACGATGAACACGTCTGGCTTTCTTTGAACAATGCAATTCAACTTACAGAAGTGCTTGCAGATGCAATTCAAGAAATAGACAGTGCAAATGCCGCAGTTTACAAAAACAATGCAGAAAATTACATAAAACAGCTTAAAAAGCTTGATGCTGAATATGCAAAAACTGTAGCAAACGCAAAAAACAAAACATTGCTTTTTGGCGACCGGTTTCCTTTCCGCTATCTTGTTGACGATTATGGTTTAAAATATTATGCAGCTTTTGTTGGCTGCAGTGCAGAAACAGAAGCAAGTTTTAAAACAATCAGATTTCTTGCAGACAAAGTTAATGAACTCAATTTAAGTACCGTGCTTATAATTGAAAAATCTGATAAAAAAATTGCCCGAACAATCATCGAAAATTCAAAATCAAAAAATCAGCAGATTTTAGAAATGGATTCATTGCAGTCAATTACAATCAAAGAAATAAAAAAAGGCAGAACTTATCTTTCTGCAATGCAAAACAATCTTGAAGTTTTGAAAAAAGCTTTGAATTAAAAACAGAAACATTTCAAAAAGTTCAGTCTGTAAATATGCATGAACATTCATGCATATTTACAGACAATTTTCTTCTATAACATATTGCAAATGTTGCATAGTTGCAGAATTTCAAAAATTCTAAAGCAAGACAAAGTATCTGCAAAACACTATAATGTCGTTCATGAAGCTAAATGACACGACAAAGGGAATTATCTACATTATTTGTTCTGCTTTTTGTTTTGCACTCATGGCAGTTTTTGTAAAACTTTCCGGAAACATCAATTTTGTGCAGAAAGCATTTTTCAGAAATTTTGTTGCATTCTTTATAGCACTTGCCGGTCTTTTTGCTGACATCAAAAAAAATGGCAAAGCAGCGGCGGTCATTCCTAAAGGTGCTTTGCTTTATCTGTTTTTAAGGGCAGCAACTGGTTCTGCCGGTGTTTTCGGCAATTTTTATGCAATTGACCGCATCGTTCTAGCAGATGCTGCAATTTTAAACAAAATGGCTCCGTTCTTTGCAATTGTATTCAGCTTTGTGTTAATAAAAGAAAAAATCAAACCAATTCCACTTTTGTGCATTATTGTTGCTTTTTTAGGTTCCATTCTGATTGTAAAACCAAGTTTTGACTTTTCAAAAATGCTTCCAACTTTTGTTGCTTTTATAGGCGGCATGGGCGCAGGCTTTGCTTATGCATGCGTAAGAAAATTAAGCAGCTTAAAATGCAACGGCAAAATCATAATTCTTTTCTTTTCGGCTTTCAGCATGCTGCTTTGCATTCCATATTTAATATTTCATTTCGACCCGATGACATTGCAGCAATTTTTATTTCTTTGCGGAGCCGGAGCCTGCGCAGCTGGTGGACAATTTACAATAACTGCAGCATATTATCATGCTCCGGCAAGCAAAATCTCAATCTACGATTATTCACAGATTATTTTTTCAACATTAATGGGCTTTTTCTTTTTTGGTCAGCTGCCAGACATTTTAAGTTTTATCGGCTATGCAGTAATTATTGCAATGGCACTTATAAATTTTTTGTACAACAAAAAAAATCAATGAGCAAAGCAGATTCTGCACTATTTTACATGCACAGCTTCTTCAATAAAAAAATTGACAGACAGAAATTCTCTCTGCATAATAAAACCATGAAAAGCACAAGAAAAATATTTGTTTCAATTTTTTCAGCAATTCTGCTTGCATCTTTTTTAAATGCTGCAGAACTTCATTCTTCAAAAATAAAAAACATAGAATATAATGCAGACAAAAACAGTTATACCTGCATTTACAAGAACATAAAAAGAAGCTTCATCTTATGTCTGCCAGAAAAATGCAATGCACAGACATCGCTTGTAATTATGCTTCATGGTTTGGGCGACAGTGCTTTTAATTTTAAAAATGAAACACAGTTTGATAAAACAGCATTAAACCGAAATTATGCCGTGCTTTTTATAGACGCAGGCGGCGGCAAAAACAAAAAACCACGCGATACAGGCTGGCAATATTTCGACGATGAATTTTCAAAAAACGATGTTTCATTTATCGTAGAACTTGCAAAAGCCTGTCAAAAATCTTTTGGACTTGGCTCCCGCGTTTTTGCAGCTGGTTTTAGCAATGGCGGTTTTATGGTGAATAAACTTGCAGTAACATGCTCAGATTTTTTTACAGGCGCTGCAAGCGTCGGCGGAATGATGCCCAAAGTTGTGTGGAATTCCAAAAACGCAAAAAACAAAATCGGTTATCTGCAAATTAACGGCACAAAAGACGATGTTGTTCCAATGGAATTTATGGGAACAAATAAAAATACCCCAAACCCTTCAATGGAAAAAGTACTTGCATATTATGCCGAAATAAACGATATATCTTCAGAATACGAAACACTGCAGCTTGCAGCTGTAACTTCACTTCGAAATTACAGCTCAAAAGTTCAGTGGGTCATTATTAAAGACGGGCACCACAACTGGCCGTCAACGCAATTTGCACAAATTGACACAAACAGCCTGATTCTAGACTTTTTTGACCAGCTGTAGATTTTCTGCTGCAATTTACATCAAAATATCTTTTTTAATAAAACCTTTTATTTCGCCGTTTACAGTACCATCAATAACAAATATTTTGTCTGCTACCATTCTTATATACCCATCATTGCAGTCAGGTTTATCATCACCTTCCAGTTCTCCAATAAGCTGAACATTTGCATTTTCTACAAGGTACGGACATAAACGGTCGACCATTTTGCCAAAGAAAATAACATTCATATAAAACTGCTTGTTTTTAATTGCACCATTTTCTTTGCGCTTCTGTTTAGAAATTACTACTTCAAATTCACCAACAGAACAACCATTAGTTGCAACACTTGCACGGCAAGGTGCAGTAATTTCACCCAAACACTGAAAACTGTTATAACTGTTCATTTTGTCCCCTTCTGGCTTTTACGACTTTTAACACATGAAAATGCAGCTGTGCCTTATTTGATGTTCGTAAAATCCAATCAAATTTTCTGATTATAGGTTAATTGTACAGTGTCATAGTGTCATTGAATGACCTTGTGATTATTTTTTTTGTAAAACAGAAAATGCAATCGCAAGTTGAACCAGTTCTTTTGCTATGCTGTTTTTCTATATATTTTATCCAGTTCTTCTTCGAAAAGTTGAGCCGGTGTTTTATAACCTAAAATCTTTCTTTATAAATTGCACAATTGCTTTAAATGAACAGTTCAGATATATTACAAAGCGTAAAAACTATAATTAATCTTTCGAGAGAATAATTTTTTTCTGTTTGATAAAAATTATTCTTGCTTTTCAAACTGACGGTTGCCATTTTGCGCATAACATCAGTTTCAATTTAATTTTTCTCATTTAGTGCTGCCAATTCTGCAGATAATCGAAAGATATTATGAAATTTACAAACGACAATTATACAGTTACGACCATTTATTTCGACGGTCAATTCTGGTGTGCTTTAATTGAAAAATGCATAAATGGAACTAATTACGCTGGAAAATTCGTATTTGGTTCGGAACCAACAAATACAAGATTAATAAACTGGATGACAAACGAATTTTCTGACATTCCAGTTTTTAAAGTAGAAAAAAAAGAAAAAATAAGATACAAAAAGCTCGCGCAAAAACCTGCCGCAAAAAATCAAATTCCCAAATCTTTAATCAGCTTTTCTAAAGCTCAAAAAGAATATGCAGAATCAAAAAAACTTCAAAAAAGAAAACAAAAAAAGGTTGAAGAAAAAGAAAAATATCTTTTAAAACAGAAACGAAAAAAAGAGAAAAAATAAATCCTCTGACCAGCATTTATAAATGCCAGTCTGCATATTCAGATTAAACAAAGTCACTTCAAAAATTTTTATTTCAGCTGTGACTTTGTTTCAAGAAAAAGTTTAAAAACTGAATATTTTTTTTATCAAAGATTTTATATCTCTTCAATAATCGATTCACCAGCTTCTCCGGAATTCCATTTCCATGATGCATGGAAGCGAAGCCTGCCATCTTTCATAATTTCAGGCTTTGAATTGCAAGAGCCGGATTTTAATTCGTTTTTTATATTCATATGCTGATAAGTAAAATGAAGTTCATTGTTTGAATCAATGATTCCGATTAAAAAGCCTTTTTTGATTTGACCGCCAGAATATTCTGCCCAGATTGTATTTTCTTTTTGATGATAGCTGAAAACTGTATTTTCTGAAACTTCGCCAGATTTAGAATTTTCAACTGCAACAAAATATTTGTCTTCCAAAGAAAATTGCTTTTGTTTTTCTGCAAAAAAATCTTTGCCCTTTTTATAAGCAGTTTCCAAATTTTTATTCCAGTTTTCTTCGCGGGTTTTATAAGCTTTTGTCATTCCATCAAACACACAAAAGTCTGTTTCTTTTGTCCTTTTAAACAATCTGTCACCAAACATAACCTTTTTCATGCTGTATATAAGGTTATATTTTTCAAGGTCGTTTCTGGTATTTCCTGCCGTGCAAAGAATTAACGCTTTATCCAGAAGCTTCATTGTTTTTGGGCCATATGCAAAACCATAAGACCAGACACGGTCAAACCAGCCGACAAGTTTCGCCGGCGCTTCCGTCCAGAATACAGGATATATAAAAGCAATTGCATCAGCTGAATTTATTTTTTTCTGTTCCGCAATTACATCTGGTTCAAGTGCTGCAGCTGTACTGTAATTTGAATCACGTAGATATTCCTTTTCAGACATATCAGTCTTGAAATTCATTTTGTACAGATCTGAAAGTTCGTATTCATTACCAGAATCCACAATTCCTTTTATAAATGAATCCCGAACATTTCTTGTAAATGAATCTTCTGACGGATGACAATAAACAATAAAAACTTTCATATTAAACTTACCCTCTGGCGTTATTAGATGTTAGCACAAATTTAATTCAAGCACCATGCAGCCGTCTGTGTTAAACTTGACAGCTGCATGATTTAATTTTTTACAAATTCTTTTTCAATCTGAATTCGCGTCCTTCATAAACACGAACTGGATTTCCACGGACAAGTTCTTTGCCTGCCTTCCATGCAGAAAAATTCTGCTTTTCTTTTGACTGTCTGTTCATTTTTTCGAGTTCAAGCTGCAATTTTTCCATAGCACGTTTCCTGTTCAAAGACTGGCTTCTTTCTTCGGTGCATAAAACCGTAATGCCGGTCGTTTGGTGCATCAAGCGGACGCCTGTTGAAACTTTATTTACATTTTGTCCACCGTTTCCACCGCACCTAAAAAACTGCCATTCAATTTCGCCTTCTGCTTTTGTTTCAACACAGTCAGGAATCAGGCTCACGTTAACAAACCAGTTTTTCCTTTTATGCCCCGGACGCAAAAAACTTTCGCACTTCCATTCAACGCTGCCTTCAAGAAAAGATAAATCTGCAGATGTTTCAAAAACAATTGAACTGAAACCGTCACGGTATTTTGATTTATTTGCAGATTTTACGACAAAACATTCCGAATCAAATTCTTTTTTAAGCGATTCAAACAGCAGCTTAACAGCAAATTCACATTCAACCGGTCCCTGCCCACTTGAAATCTGCACAATCATTCTTCGCCTCCTGCCTTAAAGTTATAAACAGGCTTTAATATTTCTGTAATTTCAACAGTCGGTTCAATTGCATTTTTTATTTCATCAATGCCGCGGTATGCAAATGGTGCTTCGTCAAGCGTTTCTTTTCCTATGCACGACGAATAAATTCCTTTCATTGAAGATTTAAAATTGCTTACGGTAAAAGATTTTTTTACGTCGCCGCGCTTCATAATTCTTCCACTTCCATGCGGAGCTGAATAATTCCATTCCGCATTGCCTTTGCCTGTTCCAAGAATTACACCGTCGCGCATATTTATTGGAATAATTACTTTTTCGCCTTTTCTGGCACTGACGGCACCTTTCCGCAAAATCGGTTTTTGTGCATCTTTATTTTCAAAATCGATGTAATTGTGAATACACGAATAAGGTGTTTCAATTTTCCATTTCATGCCTTTTGCAATTTCATCGATTATTGCAAGTCTGTTTAACTCAGCAAAAGTCTGCACAATTTTTATGTCATGAAGATATTTTTCCATGAAATTGCCTTCGAGAAAAATTGTCTCATATGGAATTTCAATACCATGACTTTTTAATTCCTTTCTTCCAGAATTCAGATAATAATCAGTTACTTCTTTTCCAAGATGACGGCTTCCAGAATGAACAAGAATGTAAACATCGCCGGCATCATTTCTATCAATTTCAATAAAATGATTGCCGGAACCAAGAGTGCCAAGACCGAGAACAGTTTTATTTTTTTGAATGTGCTTTAAACACAAAAGTGAAGAAAAATCAAACTGATTTATAAATCTGTGCGGTTCTTTTCTTGTTTCAAAACCAGCTGGAACAGTTTCCCTTATAATGCTGTCAAGCTGTTTAAACTCTAAGCCACGATGTTTTGCAATCTTTGCAATTGTCATTCCGCAGCCCACATCAATGCCGACAAGATTTGGCAAAACTTTTTCACCAACAGTCATGCTTAAACCGATTGGAGCAACAAAACCCGGATGAACATCTGGCATTATGCAGATTTTCTGTCCGATTGAAACATCGTTATCACAGATGTTTTTTATCTGAACAGAAGCATATTCATCTAAAACAGATGAATAAACATCTAAAATTTCAGGAATATCCGAAGAATTATCTTTAACAATTTCAAAAAGCTCAACAGCGCGTTCAGCGAGTTCCTTTTTTTCATCGTTGCCAATACCGTTATAATATTCGATTAATTCCTT
>JAKSTS010000055.1 GCA_024402455.1 Treponemataceae bacterium | reverse complement strand
AACATTATAAAAAGCAGCATCATTTTTGTCGTACTGAAAGTTTCATAAGTTGATCTGTTAAGCTCTTTCCAGTTATAGACTCCAAATTTTGAACCGGCTGCTTCCTGACATTCTTCCTGCAGTGCATAAAGACCTTTTGCAAAAGCATCAGAAGTTTTTATGCCGACAAGTACTCTTGAAACATTCGAAGCTAAGAATTCAAAACCAGTTTCAAGCGGAACAAAAACCCAGAGAGCATCAAGTTCCTGATAACCAGAAGAAACTATGCCGCAAACCTTAAAAGCAACAGTCTTTGGCACAGTTTTTCCGTTTGGCAGCGTACTCATTGTTATAAGCCTTATTGTGTCGCCAACAGAAACATCTATTTTTTTTGCGAGTGCATTACCAATTATAGCGCTGCGGCTATTTTCAAATGAAAGAGTTCCGTCTTTTATTTCAAAAAGATTTCTAAAAGATTGATTTTCATCAAATAAACCCGGTTCAACCGCCCTTACAGTAGCACCGCTCCGTTCTTTTCTGCCGGTTGCAAGCGCCATGCCTGTACGTTCAATATATGTGCCTTCTACACCTTCCATTCTGTCAAAAACAGAAGCAAGCACTTTTAACTGCTCAATATTTTCAGCAGAATTTGACTGTGCTTTATATTGAATAGCCTGCATATGATAAGACGAAAGTTCCACAATGCGTTCTGTCATGCCCGTTATCATGCTGCCTGCAAAAACAAGCACAACCAAAAGAGGAATCAGGCTCAAAGCAACACAAATCATTGAAGCAAAAACGCTGCGCTTTGCAGGACTTTTTGAGAACGAACCATCTGCAGAGGCAGCATCTGGCTTTGACGGAAACATAAAACGAAATGACAGACGCAGTAAAGAAGAAATTGTCATAATTCAACAAGGTTCCCATTTTTTATGCTGTAAATAAAGTCACCGTTTTTTGCAAGATTCATATCATGAGTTACAAGAAGCAGCGTTTTTTTATATCGTTCAACAAGAGAAAACAAAAGGGAACCCACATTCTGTGCATTTACAGGGTCAAGATTTCCGGTCGGTTCATCAGCCAGAATAAGTTCAGGGTCATTTATAAGGGCACGGGCAACAGCCACGCGCTGCCGCTCTCCACCAGAAAGCTGCGACGGAAAATGATAAAAACGCTGTTCAAGCCCGACATCGCACAGAAGGTCTTTTGCACGTTCAATTGCCCTGCGTTTTGAAACACCGGCAATAAGTGCACTCATTGCGACATTTTCAACTGCATTAAAATCTTTAAGCAGATAATGAAACTGAAAAATCAAGCCGAGCACTTTTGAGCGGTAATGGGTAAGTTCTTCCTCATTTTTATCGCTTACGATAAAATCGCCAACTTTTACAGAACCACAGGAAGGAGCATCTAAAGCACCGATTATATTGAGCAATGTGCTTTTGCCAGAACCACTTTCACCGGTAATGACAACTTTTGTTCCTCTTTCAACAGTCAAAGAAAGATTCTTTAATATTTCAAGCTGCTCGCTTTCGGCATTATAAATTTTTGAAAGATTTTCAACTCTAACTAAAGGTTCATTACTCATCACGCAACACCTCTGCACAAGACAAATTAAGGACACTTCTGCTTGCAGCCCATGAAGCCACAAGCGAAGCAAAAACACCAAAAACAGCAATAATGCAAACTTCGCTCAGTACAATTCTTGGCGGCACAGACGCAAAAACATCATACATCATGTTATATTCAATATAATGCACGCTTTCCGGCGAAAAAAGCACGGCAAATGAATGCTCAATATGATATAAAAAACTGGAAATAAAAAACAGGATTTTATCAATATTTACACACAGCAGCAGACCAAAAGCAGTTCCGGGCACGGCACCTGCAAAACCTGTCAAAAAACCCTGCAAAATAAAAATCGACTGAATTGCATTTTTTCTGGCACCCAAGGCAGACAGCACAGCAATATCATCTTTCCGTTCATAAACGATGCGCCGCAGACTGTTAAAAATGTTTACACCGACAACAACAAAAATCAAAAGCACAAGCATCATCATCATGTTTTTTTCAACACGAAGCGCACCAAAAAAAGCACGGTTATAACTGCGCCACGACTCAAGATTCAATTCAGAAAAAACTTTTGAAATTTTTGCTGTATAGCGGCTGTCAAAGCTGCTGTCTTTCAGTTTTACGCCAATCACAGGCAAGGCAGTGTTTCCAAAAAGTTCAGCTTTGTTCACGTCAGACACGAACACAAAAGACGAATTGATGCCTGAATAACCGCAGGAAAAAAGACCAGAAACAGTATAGATACGGCTTGTATCAATAAGGCTTACGGCAGAAGAACCTGAAACAGCAACAAGTGTCACTTCATCGCCAACAGAAACATTAAGCTCATACGCAAGTTCATCACCAATGACAATATAATCCTGCTGCGATAAATCAAAATCACCGTCGGTAATTTTTAATTCTCTACGGAAACCTTTGTCAGTTTCGTAAATCTCCGGAGAAACAGCCCTGATAAGTGCCCCGCTCTGCCGTCCCTTATCTGCGGCTATAAGACTCTGTCCTTCATAAAATGGAACACAAACAGAAACATCGCCGTCATTTAAGGCATATTCAGAAAAGCGCGCATATTCATCACTATTATGACCCTGCACACGAATATGATAAGAGCTTATCTCAAGAATACTGTCGATGTAGCTCATCTGAAGACCATTCATAACAGAAATTATCGTAATAAGGGTCATTACACCAAAAGCAATGCCAAGTGAAGCCAGAAAAGAAGTTAATGCAGCCCTGCCTTTTTTATCTTCTGAAGCAAAGCGCCTTGAAACAAAAAAAAGCCATGAAACAGACATAGATTTTTTCACTGGTTCACGCTCCTTATAATCATGCCGTCCTGTTCGATATGCTGAGATTTTTTTATACCGTTTTCATAATTTGTTACTACAGCCATGCCGTCATCAAAAAGCACTTTTTCAACATAATCTTTTTCGCTTACATAAGTGCGGTCAAAAACTTCTTTGCCAGCTTCAAAACGCTTTTCATCCGGGCGATGACCTTTGCCGTCATATGAAAAAGTGCGTTTAATAAGACCATGCTCTTTGTCGGCAGTCTGCTCTTCAATTACACGGCCCTTTTCATCATATTTTTTCATAAATGAACTTACAGGCTTTTTCTTGGGCTGACTGTTTTCATTAAGCTCAAAAACAGATTCAGCAAGTACAAAACCTTCCGGGCTGTATCGTGTTTTTGTTTGAGTTCCTTCGTCATAGCGCGTAATTGTACGCTGCTTTTTGTGCAAAATCTCTTCGGACTCTGTATAAGAATAAAAAGTTTCAGCAACCAAAACCGAAGATTCTGATGCATAAAGCCATTTCTGCTCTTTTATAAGATTCATTTCTTCGTCATAAAAACACTGTCTGTAGCCTGCTTCATCAGCAAACACCATTGATTCAATGCCTTTATCTGTTCGCACAACATACGTTACATCGCCGGCAGATTCTGCACCTAGACCAGAACCGCTGCGCTGCAGGCGGAATCTTCCTGTGTTATCAAGACGGGTATTATCTCCACAAAAAACTTGAGAAACAATACATATAAAACAAAAAACAAAAAAAAGTTTTTTATTCACCGACAAATGTCTCAACATAAAAATCTGCATCAAAAAGATTTAAATCTTCGTATTTTTCACCAGTGCCAACAAACGCAACAGGAAGATTTAATTCTTTTCCAACAAGAGCTGCAACACCACCACGTGCAGTTGAATCATATTTTGTAAGAACCACAGCATCAACGCCAACAGCTTCGTGGAAAACTTCTGCCTGTCTGAGCGCATTCTGACCTGTCGTTGCATCAATTACAAGAATTTTTTTATAGCAGCCTTCGCTTGCTTTTTGAGATGCAATGCGGTCAATTTTTTGAAGCTCGCGCACAAGATTTTCTTTATTGTGCAGACGACCGGCAGTATCTGCAATTACAAGTCCACCACCCTGAGAAGAAACCGCATCAGCAGCATCAAACACAACAGCACCAGGATCGCTGCCGTCTTGATGGGCAACAACACGTAATTTCAACTGTTCACCATGATATTGAAGCTGTTCAATTGCAGCCGCACGGAAAGTATCTGCAGCAGCAAGAACAATCGGCTTTACACCGTTGTTTTCAAAATAGCGGCCAAGTTTTGCAGCAGTTGTTGTTTTGCCTACACCATTTACACCAAGCATAAGATAAATTGAAGTTTTGCCTTCGGGCGGTTCAAGTTTTATTTCTTTAACAAAAGAGCGGATATTCTGCTTTAAAACATCATAGACACCCTCTTGTGTAACAATTCCATTTTTTCTGCATTCTTTTTCAGCCTGTTCAGAAAGTTCATATGCTGTTTTTGCACCCAGATCGCCTTCAATCAAAACATCTGCCAAATCTTCAAAAAATTCATCTGAAAGTTCAGATTTATGCGAAAAAAGCGACTTTAATTTTTCTGAAAAACCATTTTTAGCCATATAATTCCTCTTTTTGTTTTAAGACAGCACTAATCTGAAATTTTCAGGGCTGCGTTTGTTCTTCATTCGAAGAATCTATTTCCGTTGTTTCAAGATTATCAACAGTTTCATCATCTGATTCATCAACAAATTCAATGTCATAAGGCTCAACTTCAAGCCTGTTTTTCTTATTAACTTTATTGAGAATTTTGCTGCCTGATTTTTCTGTAATATCAACAGTCTGCGGCAGGATTTTATTAGCCGTAAACAGATAGCGCCCAAGCTGAAACAAAAAATTTGCACCAAGCGTAATTGTTGCAGCAGTAGAATAATTTGAGTACATCTGCCATTGTGCAACGGCAGAAGAATCGCCCCTGTTGTAGCTAAGCGAATTTTGATTTGCTATAGTCATGCCTTTTGAGAAAAAAAGCGCCGGCAAAGAAAAAAGCAAAGCAGCGTAGGAATTATACAAATTGGTTCTTGTTTTTTCAATCTCGTATGAATAATCAACCAATGCAGGTGCAAAAGTAATTGAGCCCTGCACATTCGGATCTGATTTAGAATCAGTTCTGTCTGTATTGTTTTTAACTATAAAGTAACGTTTTTTTCCAAAATCATCAGAAATTTCACCAAGAGTTGTACCTTTTTCAACAGATACATGAGAAGGATTCTCAAGTGGAAGTCCTAAAGCATAAAGGCTTTGATTGCTTGTCTGTGCTTCAAAAGCAACATTTACAATCTTCTTCGGCGGCATTTTAACCTGAATTATAAATTCATCAGTTTCTGTAAAAGCATATTCAAAATGTTTTGCTTCATAGCCGTCTGAATAAATATAAATATTGTGTTTTCCGTTTTCAACTTCAATTTCAGAAACATCCTGCGGAAGTGCACCGTCAATATAGATTCTGGCATTTTTTGCAGCTTCTTCAGGCATAATTTCAAAACGAAGCTGAACAGGCTTAGAATTGAGCACAAAAGGATAAAGTTCTTTTGCTATCAGCGTTGCAAGAGTCGGAAGGTCAGAAAGACTGCCGACATCACTTATGGTTGCAGCAACTACTGCACCAGGAAAAACAGAAAATTCAACAGACACATTCACAAAACCAGAACGTTCAATCATGCTTCCGGTTATAATTCCGTCTACATGTTCATCAATTACGCGCTTTTCAAAAGCAAAAGAACTTTCGTCTGTGCGTCTGCCTTCAAACTGTTTCGATGCATCATTCTTCCACAGCTTTATGACAAGCCGGTCGCCCGGACGTTCATCTGAAACATAAACAGCTTTTTGATTTATTGCAAAAGGAGAAGTTTTTACGCTCGGATCAAGACCAAGCGGCTCTGCATCTTTCTGCAGATTATAGGAAATTTTTGTACGGATTTCTTCGATTTTTTTGTCTGATTCTTTGGTAAGCTTCTGCTTCTGTCTTTTAGAACCTTCATCAAAAAAAATTGCATCTTTTTTTCTGATTTCGGAAGAAAGCTCGTTAAAAAGTTCCTTGCGCTCTTCTTTTAATTCGTAACGGACACGCCGCTCAATTTCTGATTCTTCAAGAAGATGACCGCCACGCCCGTCAAGACAACCTAAAATCAATGCAGGCAATTCTACTGCAGCTTTCTGCGCAGAATCAAGGTTTGACTGTGAAGCACTCACACTGAAAGGAACAGCTGCAAGCACCCATTCATCTGCATGAATAGGCACAAAAGGACACAAAAACACAAAAGCAAAAAAAATCTTTGCCATCAGTTGAGAGATAAAATCAGCTCCAAATTGTCTTTTGTGTCCTTTCACAGAAGCTCCGTTTTCAGCATTAAACATCCATATCGTCATCAGAACCGACATCTGATGCAAGACCTTTCCATTTTAGCTGCAAAAAGTTTTCGATAAAGTCATCAATGTGGCCGTCCATTACAGACTGAATGTTTCCAACTTCGTGTTTTGTACGATGATCTTTGACCATTGTATACGGCTGAAAAACATACGAACGGATCTGGTTGCCCCAAGAAATGTCTTTTTTTTCTTGAGAAAACTTTGCATTTTCCTTTTCTCTTTCAGCACGGTAATATTCGTACAGACGGGCACGCAGCATGTTCATGGCTGTCTGTCTGTTCATGGTTTGGCTTCGCTCTGTCTGACAGGCAACAACAATTCCTGTCGGCAAATGCGTAAAACGTACAGCAGAATCAGTTTTATTGACATGCTGTCCACCCGCACCACCAGAACGATAAGTATCAACACGCAGATCTTCCGGTCTGATTTCTACTTCAATGCTGTCATCAAGGACAGGGAAAACATAAACAGAAGAAAAAGATGTGTGCCGACGTGCATTTGCATCAAACGGACTTATGCGCACCAGACGATGAACGCCGGCTTCTGACTTAAGATATCCGTAAACGTAATCACCAGTAATTTCTGCTGTTACAGATTTTATGCCGCCTTCTGCTTCAAGAATATCAACAATTTCAATTTTATAGCCGCGGCGTTCGCACCAGCGCGAATACATTCTGAAAAGCATCTGAGCCCAGTCACAGGCTTCTGTTCCACCTGCACCGGCATGAATCGTAAGATAAGCGCCATTTCTGTCTACTTCATCAGAAAGCAAGTTAAGAATACTCTGTTTTTCAAATTTAGAACGGATATCGTTCAAAGACGAATTTATCTCTTCTTCAAGAGATTCATCTGCACCTTCTACGGCAAGTTCATAAAGAGCTTCTGCATCTTCAATTGCAGCAACAAGCTCTTTCCATGGTTCAATGCGTGCTTTAAGGGCTTTTATATCACCCATAACTTTTTCGGCTTTCTGCGGATTGTCCCAGAAACCAGGTTCACCTGTTAAAGCTTCTTTTTCAGCAATTTTTGACTCAATCGCAGCAGAGTCAAAGATGCCCCCAGACTTCAAGAATATCGGCTTTCAAATCAGCCAAAGGGATTTTTAATTCATCAAGCATTTTTTTCCTCAAAAATAAAATAAAGATAAAATAACTTCCGAAATTTTATTTTCAAAATTTTCAGAAGATTTTATTGTGCGCTTAAAATACTTTTATAAAAGTGAACTTTACAAAAGCATAAAGACATCTTCAAAACAATTTTCAGAAAATTTCATATAAAAAACAACGCATCAGAAATAATGCACACAACTAAAGCACAAGCAGCATGCTTGACTTTTCGCAATCAACAGCTGCAACGCAGCACATTCAGAGTATTGAATACTCCGCACGAATAACAGGAATGCAGTATTTCAGCAGCCGTTTTTAATTCAGACATTTCTCAAATCTAAAAACAAAAATTCAAGACTCAGACATGCGCATCAACATTTTGCGCCATTTCTTTTTGTTCAATTCAGTAATAGCCATAACACCCTGCACCGGATACTGATAAATGCGCAAAGTATCATAATAGTCTGTTACACGGTCAATATCTTTTTTAAGAGCAAGAAGACGTTCTTCGCTTACAGATGTGTGTTCCCAGCAGGAACGCTGCTTTTTTGTGTAACCATAAAAAGTAAGAAGTTTTGCAAGGGTCTGAGCTGATTCAGTTGACCCCGGGTCTAAAATAACAGAAACAAACATACTGTTAGAATATGATAATCAAAGTATCTTGTCAAACCGTATTATTTGGTTAATTATATAGATATGAAAAGAATTTTTGGAATATTTGCATTTATCTGTTTTTTTCTTGCAAAAACACTGGCACAAACAGGAACAGCCGTAACAGACATTTCTGTTTTAATAACAAATATGTCTGTTCAAATTACATGGAAACGCGCACAAGGATATTCATATTCGCCAGACATAAATTACCGCATATACAGAGACACAAAACCACTGACAAAACAGACGATAAATTCAAACACACTGATTGCAGAACAAGATTCAAGCCAATTGATTTTTTCAGAAATTCTGCCGGACATGGCAAACTATTATTATGCAGTTATGGCTGTTAAAGATGACAATTTTCTTGCAAACGAAGTTCTGCCCGGCGTAAATGCAACGCACCAACCCATAAAAGGGCAATATCCATTATGGGAAGAAGTTGAAAAAGCAAACATAAGCAATTTCAATGTAATAGCACAGAGCAATTCGGTCATCATTACATATACAACAGAAAACAAAGGCAACAAGCTGAATCTTTACAGAAGCACTGCACCATTCAGCAGCATTGACAGCCTTGCAGCAGCAATGCTTGTTTCAAGCTTTACAGACACAGGTTCTCCACTTGTCGATGTTCCGCCTGTAAATGAATATTTTTATTATGCACTCATTGACGATTCATCTGTTTCAGACGGAACAGCCCGTTTTGTCCGTGGAATTACAACATCTCTTGCACCTGTATGCATAATGCGCTCAAACCAGAAACTAAAGACAACCGCCCAGACAGCAAGAGTCGCACCGCTGCCAATAGATTCTTCACTTGAATCAAATTCATACACAAGCTCAATAATTCTGCCAGACATTGAAATAAAAGAACAGCCAAAAAAGCAGATAAAAGAAGCTTATATATTTCCAACAGAAACCCCAGGATATCTTGGCGGCACAACAGAAATCAGCCTGATTATAAAAGACTGCTTTTTAACCCAAAACTGGCCGAAAGCAGAAACAGAATTAAACAGATACATTTATAATACAAATTCCAACAGCGCAAAACAGCGTGCAGAATTTTATCTTGCAGAAACATATTACTTCATGGGAAAAAAGCGTCAGGCTCTTCTGCTTTTCCTTTCGCTAAGAGATGCATATCCTTTAGAAAGCGCCGAATGGATAGATGCAACAATAGCACTTTGATTTTAACACATCTAAGCATAAGAACTTGTTATAGAAAAGGGAAAATTCTACCTGGAATTTTCCCTTTTCTATAATTGCATGCTTCAGCCTGATTTTCAAAAACTGCCGCACAGCACATAAACAATTACTTTAATTTATGCAAACTGTGCACCGAAGTTTCGCATCAGGGTTTGTTCTGCTAATTTGAAATTGTATTGAAAAGCAATCAGATTTTCGAATTTCAACGTTGAGCCAGCTGAAAATAAATAAAGGGAAGAACAAACCTTAACAGAAATCATGGTTTATTCTTCCCTTAGATAAAAACTATAAGAATTAAAAACTTATTTAATAGATTTTATCAATGTAATTAATGCCGGTTTCTGTTTATCAACAGTCACGTTTTCTGCCGGCTGTATCTTTTCTAAAGTTTCTGGAACAGGTAGAAGTTCATCACCTACATTAATACGGTCGTAAAAACCTTTCTGCTTAATATTTGCTTCAGAAATATCTTCGGAAATCTGTGTAACAGTAACAGTACCGAATAAATCCTGTTCATCAAAAACGGTTCCAAGTGTTTTGTCTTCTACAACAACTTTATCCTTTTTGATTACATTAAAGACCATGTCTTTAGCAATTCCTTCAGTCTTGCCAAAATCAATAAGGGCTGTTGAACCGTTTCTGCCAATAATCTTTGCTCTTTTTGGCAGTGCATCTGTAACAATCTGGCTCATGCGGCGCAATGCATTTGCATAACGGTTGTTTCCAGTGCGATAAACTTTGAATTCTGCTGCTTTATTTCCTGTTCTTGCAACATAAACTGTCAAAGATACAGTAAGTTCACGTTCATTTTCTTCAAACTCAACAAGGCCAAAATAATCCTGCTTGCCTTGTCTTGAAAGTCTGAATGCTTCAGAGTAACCGCTGATTGAAGAATTATATGCAGATACTTTAAGTCTGCCGTCAGCAGAAAGCGCTTCTGCAAGCATTTGAGATGTAAGCTGCTCAGAATCTGGATGAACAAGCTGAACAGTAGGCTGAATATAATAAAGACCAATCTTGTATCTTGTTTTATCAAGATAGAACGGATCTACATCCCATTTATTTGCAAGGCTTCCTTCCAGCAAAGATTCATATGATTCAATTTTGTCTTCAATGTCTCTGCTTTCATTGCCCTGCTCCCTTATAAAACGAAGCTGTCCTAAATAATTTTCAGGGAAACCGTCTCGAAGCAGAATTTCTGCAAACGCAAGTCTTGAATTTGCATTTGCAGGATTAATTATAAGTGCACGCTTGTATTCATAACGAGCCTGAAGTGACTGATATTTCTGTGAAAATTCTTCTGCTTTTTTGCTGTGCCATGCAGCCCATTTTGCCCGGCGACCGTCTTCAATATCAAGATAAGAACAGACAAGCTGTTCCATTGCCGTGCGCATAATTTCATCTTCGGGATCAACTTCAAGTCCGCTTTGATATGCCGTAATTGCTTCTTCAATACGGTTAAGCCGTGTCAAAGCAAGTCCTTTCAGATACCATGCAGATGTAGATTTACGGTCGCGGCTGATGCGATACTCACAGATGTCAACAACAGACTGATAACGCATTGTTGAATAAAGGATAGATGCAAGAAGGCTGTATGCTTCATCATAGCCTGGTTTTAATTGAATTGCAGCCCTTACACGACCTTCTGCTTCAATCCAAGAACCTTCTCTTGCAAGAATGTATGCTGCAAAATAATGAACTTCCGGATTATCACTGTGAAATTTAAGAGCCTGATTTATATATTCTTTTGCTGCTTTTGTTTTTCCAAGTTCATAAGAAACAAGTGCGAGCGAAAGCAGTGCTTTACGGCTTTCAGGCTGTCGTTTCAATGCATCAAGATACAAAGACTCAGCCCCGGATATTTTTCCGATAAAAATGTCCAGCTCTGCAAGACCGAAACGAGCATCTGTATCGTTTGGATATCGTGTCAAAACCTGGTCAAAAATAGCACGTGCTTCGTCTAGACGGGCAAGACCAATAAGTGCAAAACCTTTAAGATTTGCAATTGCTGTAGTATTTTTTAAATATTCCGCAGCAGAATCAGCATAAGAAATTGCCAGATCGTATTCACCAAGTGCATAAGTACATTCTGCAAGACTCAGCCACGCCTGTCCATAAGACGGATTAGAGCGCAATGCTTCCTGGTAATACTCAATTGCACTGTACCAGTTCTGCGCATCCTGCTCATCTTTTCCTTTTTCATACCATTCAAGAGCAGACGGCGTTTTTGCACCTGAAGTACCAAAAACAGATTGTGCAACAAGCATTGCACCAACTGCCAAAAACACTAACGCCAAAAATCGTTTTTTATTCCCACCCACCGTTATTCTCCTGTTCGTTTAATAACCTTTATCTGGTTAATACGGTGTCCTTCCATATCTTGCACAATAAAATCATAAGAATTCCAACTGACTTTCTCGTACTTAACTGGAATTTTACCGAACAAATCAAACACAAAACCGCCAAGAGTATCAAATTCTTCATCTGGAAAATCAGAAGCAATTGTTTCATTCAAGTCTTCGACATTAACACGAGCATCACAAAGCCACATGTTTTCAGATATAATCAAAATATCTTCACGCTCATTGTCAAATTCATCTTGAATGTCGCCTACGATCTGCTCGATGATATCTTCGAGACATACAATGCCGGACATTCCGCCATATTCATCAATTGCAATTGCAATATGAACATGCCGTCTTTTAAATTCTCGTAACAAACTGTCAATACGTTTAGACTCTGGAACGAAAAAAGGTTTACGAATTACGTTTTCAAGCACAAAATTTTCATGTTTTGACACAGAACGTATCAAATCCTTGACATGAAGCACACCGACAACATTATCAATTGAACCGTTATAAACCGGAAAACGGGAATGTCCGCTTTTTGTTACGGTTTCAAGAATTTCATCTAACGACATTTCATCTGAAATAAAATCAAACTGGTAATTGA
>JAKSTS010000054.1 GCA_024402455.1 Treponemataceae bacterium | reverse complement strand
GCTTTGCTCCAAAACACTGCTTGAAAAATATGAAAAAGGTGAAACTTCAGGTGAAATTCTTTTTATGGACAACACCAACAGTTCAAATTACCTGTGGAAAAGTGCAAAAATTGCGCTTTATCATTTTGAACCGACAAAAACAGTACGCGCAATCAGTTTCGTCCGCAACATCGACGAAGAAAAACGCAAGGAACTTTCACTTATTGAAAAAAGTGAAAAAGACTTTCTTACAAACCTGCTAAACAAATCATCTTTTGAAAACAGGGTAAAAGATTTTCTTTCAGAAGCCGAAACGGCAAACGGCCTGCACGCACTTGTAATTTTTGACATCGACAACTTCAGACAGATTAACGAAACACTGGGTTACCTCAGCGGCGACTCAATCATCATGGAATTTATTGAAACAATCAAACGGAACATCCGAAACGAAGACATAGTCGGCCGTCTGGGCGGTGTAAGTTTTGCAGTTCTCGTCAAAAATTACGGCAACCGTGCAATGCTCAAAACACAGCTTCAGATTCTCTGCGACGAACTTCGAAAACAGGTAGTAAACGAAAATATTACGTGTAACGTAACGGCAAGTATCGGCTGTGCACTTTATCCAGAACACAGCACAAGCTACAAAGAGCTCTTCGGCAAGGCAAACGAAGCACTTTATTTCAGCCAGACACACGGAATGGATACTTTTACAATCTATGAATCTCAGCTTTTAAAACATCAGGCACTTTTTGTTGACGAAAAAGACATTGACGAACTTGTAAACACCGCCGCCGACGGCATTGCAAAACTTGCCGTCAATCCGGAATTTACGTTCCTTTATACGAACCAGAAATTCTTAAACCTCATCGGACGCACGTCAAAAGACATAGAAGCAGACGGCTACATGGGCATCAAATACTTCCACCAGGACGACGTTCCACAGATTTTTGAAGCTTTGTATTTTGCAATGGAAAAAAAGATGCCGTATTCAATTTCTTACAGAATACAGCATAAAAACGGCCAGTACATTTCTGTGCGCACAAAATGCCTTTTCGTAAACGAAAACTATAACGGCACACCTGTCATGTACAGCATTTTTACTGACATTACAGACATGGTCAAAATGAACGAGCAGCTGCGCGAAGCAAAAGAAACCGCACTTGCCGCAACAAAAGCAAAATCAAACTTCCTTGCAAGCATGAGCCACGAAATAAGAACGCCAATGAATGCAATTATGGGCATGAGCGATTTGATTCTGCTTGATAAAGCTTCTTCGCCTTCAAACATTGAATACGCAAAAAATATTTCTACTGCAAGCCGAAGCCTGCTTGGCATAATCAATGACATTCTTGATATTTCCAAAATTGAGTCCGGCAAACTCACCCTTACTGTTGTAACATATAACTTCGTTGAAATGATAAATGACGTCATTACAATGATTAAGCTTCGTGCTCAGGACAAATACCTTGACTTTTTCGTTCATATAAATCCTTCTGTTCCGGCAGAAATGACCGGCGATGAAATCCGCATTAAACAGATTCTGCTGAATCTTTTGAGCAATGCCGTAAAATATACGCACGAAGGCTATCTGTCGCTGACAATAACAGGTGAAGAATCTGCTGACGGCGACTATATCCTTAAAATTATCGTTGCCGATACGGGAATCGGCATTAAAGAAGAAGACAAAAAACACCTGTTTACCGAATTTGAACGGCTTGATGCTCAAAAAAACAGAAACATTGTAGGAACAGGTCTTGGACTTTCAATTACAAAACAGCTCTGCGAAATGATGAACGGTTCAATTTCTGTAAAAAGTGAATATGAAAAAGGCTCAACATTTACGGCTGTTGTTCATCAGACAGTTTCAAACTACAAACCGCTTGTTGATATAAAAGATGCCGAAAACAAAAAAATCCTCTACTTTGAGCCGAACAACAGAACAAACCAGCATGTAATGGAAGAATTTAAAGCATTGAATGCAAATGTTGATCTTTGTGTCGATGTAAAAACTGCAGAAGAATATCTTGAAAACAGCAAAAAACCTGACACAGAAAATTATGATTTCGTTTTTGTATCTTCAAGATATTACGACAAAATCAATCAGTATTTAAAAGATGAAAAGCTTGCAGATTTAAAAGTCGTTCAGATTACAGAAGATTCAGCAGCAATTTCGCAAAGCAAAACATGCGTGCTTGTAACACCAGTTTACTGCATTCAGCTTGCACAGCTTCTTTCCGGCAACGGTTCGTTTGTTCAGTCGCATCTTGCACAGACACATAATTTTAAGCGCGTCTTTGCACCAGAAGCAAAAGTACTTGTTGTTGACGACAATTCGGTCAACCTGAAAGTTGCGCGTGGTCTTTTAAAGACACACGGAATCGAGTGCGAAACAGCAACTTCAGGTTACGAAGCTTTGAGCATGATTTATAAAAAAACTTATGACCTTATTTTTATGGACCACTTAATGCCTGATATGGACGGTATTGAAACGACACACAAAATAAGGGCACTTGAAAATAACGAAAATTCAAAGAAACCGATAGTTGCACTTACAGCAAATGCATTAAGCGGCATGCGTGAAATTTTCCTTTCAGAAGGGCTCAATGATTTTCTTTCAAAACCAATTGAACCTGCACGGCTTAATTCAATTCTTGCCGACTGGATTCCCATTGAAAAAATCAATTATGATTTGCCGGCAGAAACAGAAGAACCTGCTGCAGAAGAAGCTGTTGTACAGGAAGAAACAGACAAAATTGAAGGCATAAATTTCCAGAACGGACTTAGTTTTGCAGGCAATGACAAAAACACTTACATTGATATTCTTAAAACATTTTCGAATGATTCTGCAAAACGAGAAGCAGAACTGAACCAGATGCTTAAAGAAAATAACATTGAAGGTTTTACAACAAACATACACGGCCTTAAAAGTGCGGCCCGTTACGTTGGTGCAGACACGGTTTCTGACCTTGCTTTAGAACTTGAAAATGCCGGTCAAAAAGGCGATGTTGATTTTATAAATGCAAACCTTGAAAAATGCCTTTCTTTATATAAAGAAATCTGCAAGAACATTAAAGATTATTTAAATTCAAAAACTGCCGGAACAGACGAAAGCCTTGCAGAAGGCGACATGAATCTTTTAAAAAGCACGGCAGAAGAATTAAAGCAGTTTGCCAATGACATGGACATTGTTTCTTTTGAAGAATCGCTGAAAAAAGTTGCTAATTACACATGGAATGATATAATAAAAGTGAAACTTGAGGACATTTCAAAAGCAGCTTATGCATATGACTATGACAAAATGTCTGAAGAAACAGAAAAGCTGATTGCTCTTTTATGACATGAAACTTCGGTTTTTAAGGGATGTACAATATAAAAATATGAAGAAAGGAAGAAATTTGGTATGAAACAGATTTATCTTGTTGATGATGAAATTACAAATTTGAGGGTTGCTGAAAGTGTATTAAAAGACCGTTATCAGCTGCGGCTATTAACAGGCGGAAAACAGCTTTTTGTAATGCTTGAACGCGCCATTCCAGATTTAATTCTTCTTGATATCCGAATGCCTGAAATGGACGGAATTGCCGTAATGGAGCTTTTGAAACAACACGATGATTACAAAAAAATTCCAGTAATTTTTTTGACGGCAAATACAGATAAAGATGTTGTTACACATGCATTAAAGCTTGGAGCAGTAGATTATATTGCCAAACCGTTCGATGTTAACCAGTTGCCAATAAGAATTCAAAAAGTCATCGGCTTTGACTGAAAAGCACAGTCTGCAAAATAACATTTAACCTTTATAACTTGAAAAATACAAAAAAAAGCACTTCAAAAAATGAAGTGCTTTTTTTTGCCTAAAACAAAATATATTTCAAATTAATATTTGGCTTTTCTTAAACGAACCTGTTCAATATCGCTGCTGAAAAGTTCACGAAGATCGTTCAAACCAAGTGCCATCAATGCCATTCGGTCAATACCGATTCCCCATGCCAAAACAGGACAGTCAATTCCCATTGCCTTTGTAACTTCAGGACGGAAAATGCCTGAACCGCCAAGCTCAAACCAGCCGAGCACAGGATGCTTGATATGAACTTCAACAGAAGGTTCTGTAAATGGGAAATAACCAGGTACATATTTAACTTCTGTAGCACCGGCAATTTCAACTGCAAACATCTCAAGGAAGCCGAGCAATGTTTTAAGATTTACTTCATCACCCAAAACAATTCCTTCTGTCTGATAAAAGTCAGAAAGATGTGTAGCATCAACTTTATCATAACGGAAACAGCGTGCAATTCCAAAATATTTTCCAGGAATCTTTGGTTTTGAAGCAAGCTGATGTGCCGAAAGAACAGTTCCCTGGCTTCTAAGAATCAAACGGCGTGTAAAATTATTATCAAATGTATAATTCCAGCCACGGCTTCCAGAGTTTCCACCGTCGCGGTGAACAGCAGAAACATTAGAAAGATAAGGTTCTTCTATTTTTTTTGCATGTGTCGGATTCTTAACATAATAAACGTCATGAATATCACGTGCAGCATGGAACTGCGGCATAAAAAGCGCATCACCATTCCAGAATTCGGTTTCA
This sequence comes from Treponemataceae bacterium, assembly GCA_024402455.1. The sequence continues at coordinate 8,384 of JAKSTS010000054.1, read as the reverse complement.
ATAAGAGGACCGTCAAATTCTTCAAAACCGATTGAAACAAGCTTGTCTTTTACACTTTCAAGGAATGAAACATAAGGATTAGTGCGGCCTAAAATGATACGTGCCGGAGGAACAGCAATATTATAGCCACGGAAAGATTTATCTTTCCATTCACCTGATGCAATCATTTTTGGAGTCAAAGCACCAAGTTCTTCACCGGTAACACCAGCAGCTTTCAATGCTTTATTAACGTTTTCTGCATCTTTTGTAAGCTTATAAACAACTGTTTCTCTTTCAACAATGCGGAAAGCAGAATCTGCAGCACCACGTTTTTTTGCAAGAGAACCCATGCAGTCAAGTTCAGCTTTTGAAAGACTTGACTGATCCATAAGGCCATTTTCGCAGGCAACAGCTTTTTTTAGCAAAGCAGCTGTTGTAGAAATGCGCTCTCCGGCTGGTTTTCCAGTGTAAGCAGCCTTTTTGGCACTGTCCATGGCAAGAATTCCTTCTTTAGACAAAAGACCAAAAGCACTGCCGACATCTTTATTTTCAATTTTTAATGCACTTGCAATTTCCGGCAGCAAATGCGGACCATTTTCTTTTAAAAACGAAATAATACGCTCATCATTTGTTCCATTTTCTGCAAACGAACGACCAAGATCTGTAATCTCAAAATAAACATGAGGCTCTCTGCGAACCTCTTCTGCAAGTTTTTTGCCTGCAAGCCAAGAAAAGGCCTGGTTTGCATGACCTTCTTTATAGTCAAGTTCCTTCTGCAAACGTTCAGCTGTCAATTCATCTTTTGCACTGTAAGTTCGCAAAACACGAATCTCAAGAGGGTGCAAGTTTTTGATAAGCGCCTGTGTGTCCATCAATTATCTTCCTGAATTAAATATTTCCTAAATATAATATTGGCCCTATACCGAGCCAGGTGATTCACATTATCAAATCTCAAGACAGCTGCTGAAGCATAGTTATACCAGTCATAGCCATATTCCTTTGCCAGTTTACGTGCAACATCACGAACGGCAAAAACAGCATCACTTTCGCGATACAGGCTGTCAAGAATTACATAAGTAATATAAGCTTCATCGCCATAAGGAGAATAGCGGACTTCTACTGTGTAAGTTTTTGAAGTATCTGGAATTGTATCAGAAAAAGATCTGTATACAACTTCTTCCCACGGATTAATGTTATTTGATTCTGCTTCCTGAGCAAAAACACAAACAAAAGAAACTAAAACGAACAAAGCGACGAAAACTATTTTTTTCAGCATACGCCTCTCCATGATTGAGATGCAACATTATAAATGTTGTTCGTATCAAACTGATACGATTCAAGTACAATCGCAACAATTGTACTCTTTTCTTGAAATCTGGTAAAGCGTCTGCTAGAAAAAGAAACACAAAAACCATGTTTCAAGTTTTATCTACACAAAGACCATCCTTAAAAAATTTTAAGGATGCCGGCAAGTTCCAAACCGCTATAATAATGCGACTTAAAACATTTCTTCTAAGGTCTATTACAAACCCAGAATGCTCATGTGTCAAGGTTTTAATCAGCATATAACCTGACATATGTGTATTTATAAAGCTGCCTCTAAATCTTCAGTCTTTAGAGGCAACATCAAAAAATATTTCTAACACTTTTTATTCTAAAAGATTTCCTGCATCTGAATTTTCTGCACACCGAAACACTCCAGATGCTTTTAATTATTCCTTCCAGCGAATCCTGCATTCTGTTCCTTTAAGATCCGTAAGAAGTGTAACCAAAGGAATGGACATCGTTATTGTGCTGTTTTGTACTGCAATATCATTTTCTTTGCTGTTTGTCATTTCAGCAGAAATTATTGTGCCCGGCACAGTAAAAATCAAATTGACTTTTGCCTTTAAAAGATCCTGAGCTATTTTATCACCATATGCAATTGCAATCAAATCTGTGTATTCTTCTGCGCTCATTGATTCGCCTGTAAAAATAGGTGCTATCAAAAGCTCAATGTACAGTGCCGTATCTTCCGGCATAATTGCAACAGCCTTGCGGACATTTTCAGGCGTCAATTTAATGCGCATGTCATTTATACCCTTGTCATTTACAACAGTAATAAAATCTTTTGACCCGCGCAGCATTGTCGTTATATTTTTTGTTTCTGCAGTAACAGTAAGTGCAGATTTTGACGGGAATTTTAACCCCGTAACAGCAAAACCTGCTGCCTTTAATGATGCCCTTATTTGAGCAGCATCAAACAAAGCTTCTGTCGAATCAGCTCCGGCAAGCGAAGAAACAAGCGTCTGAACCGATGGGCTTAATTTTGTCTGCATTGCAACTGCACCGGTTTTATCTAAACGTGTTTCAAGGGCAACAGATGTTGTACAGCTGAAAAAAAGCGCACTGATTAAAACAGTTCCGCACATTAAAAATGTGCAGAACTTTATTTTCTTTTGTTTTTCATTGAAATATTGCATATCAATAAATAAAATTGTCCGTCGAAATAGTTACATCCGGAAACGAAAGTATTGAACGATAGCTTGTATCTGCAACCTTTATTGCTTCTTTGCTTGCCTGTGTTGCTTCTTTTGCAGCAGCAGTTGCTTCTTTTGCGGCGGCGGCGGCTTCTCTTGCAGCAGCAGTTGCCTCTTTTGCAGCTGCGGCAGCTTCTCTTGCAGCAGCAGTCGTTTCCTGAACAGCAGACATCTGCGATTGATTTTGCATCTGCAATTGTGCCGTTTGTGCAGCCTGAGCTTCGGCCTGTGCTCTTGCATATGCTTCTGCCTGAGCCTGTGCAGCCCTGGCTTGTGCCTGTGCTTCAGCTAATGCCCTTTCCTGAGCTTCAGCCTGTGCCCTTGCCTGCGCTTCAGCTTGAGCTTTTGCATATGCATCAGCCTGTGCCTGTGCAGCTTTGGCCTGTGCCTGGGCTTCAGCTAATGCTTTTTCCTGAGCTTCAGCCTGTGCTCTTGCCTGTGCAAGGGCTGCTTCCTGTGCAGCAAGCTGCTCTTTTTGTCTTGCAAGTTCAAGCTCTGCTGCAGAAGGCTGTGCACCTGCGCTTATTGTTCCTGGAACAGGAACGGCTGTAAATGCTTCTTCTTGGTTTTCTGTTCCGGCTGGAACAGCTTCAATTGCAACATAATCATCTTCCGGTTCTTCTGCAACAGGCATTGCAACCGGCACAGGTTCTGCAACTGCAACCTGAGTCTGGACAGCCTCTGCTTTTTCAACAGACTGACCTATTTTTTCCGGATGAGTAGCAACAGGCAGGAATTTTCCACAACCAACAAATGTTGTATTCCAGTAACTATCTGAAAGTTTTGAAATTATTACGCCAGTTTTTGGGCCATCGCTTGCAGAATGAATGAACTGGTCATTTCCAAGATAAACGGCTGCATGATTTACAGTATTTGCAGCTTTAAAGAACAAAAAATCACCAGGCTGAAGCTGCGACTTGTCAATTCGTTCCGTTGAATTGTACAAATCTTCAGCACGACGAGGAAGCTTCATTCCCAAAGATTCTTTAGCAGAAGTATAGATAAAACCTGAACAGTCCATTCCTGAAGCTGTAATGCCGCCGTATTTATACGGAGTTCCCAAATAGGATTTGCACTGTTCAAGAAATAATGTGCGCTGTTCTTCAGGTGTATAATTTTGCGCACACAAAGAGACAAGCGTCATGCACAGCAAAATGCATAACGTCAGCATTTTTTTCATTGTTCTTTCCTCCATGAAGTTACAATTTTTGCACAAACAAACATGTTGCCGCATATAAAATGCAAAAGCACAGCGAAGCAACACAGTCGTCCTTGACAATAGCACTTTGCTCATGCAAACGGTCTTATAAAATCTGCTTTTACACACGGTTTCAGCAAAGACTTACAATAAACCCTTTTCATTATCGGCAGTGCCTCAATTTTAGCACACTGGCAAAATTCATGTTTATTTTTATCAATAATCCTTATTCCTCTGTAAAGCGCTCTTTTTATTTATAAATAGAAATTAAAAGCTGCACACAAAAACCACAAAATTCTAATTTTTTCACTTTTTCTGCAACCATTTTTAAACATCTCGTGTCAGACAGTTATGCGGTGTTTTCCGCACAAAAGGAAATAACATTATATGACAAAAACGAAGCGGCCGCTTCCATGGGCATCAATCGAACCATGGAGAAGAAAAATTTTTAAAGGCGAGTGGCCGACACTTGCTGAATTAATAACAATAAGTGCAGAGCGGTTTGCAAACAGACCTTGCTTTACAGATTTTGACCCTGACAAAAATACTTATACATATGCGCAGGTTCTCGAAAAAATAAACCAGTTTGTTCAATGGCTTTGCAGCGTGGGCATAAAAAAAGGCGACTGCATCGCTGTTTCTGGCAAAAACTCGCCAGAATGGGCAGTTGCATATCTTGCAGCAGGTTTTGTCGGTGCAATAATCGTTCCAATTGACTATGCCCTGCACGAACAGGAAACGACAAACCTTTTAAACACGGCAAAACCGAAACTTTTCTTTGTAGATGAAGAAAAATACCAGTATTTTCAGAACAACCCATGCGGTGCAAAAATCTTTTCATTAAATAAGAAGATTCAGGAAACATATATTTTCAATTTAAAAACAGACAAAACATTTACACCGGAACCGTCAGCAGAAAATGATACAGCCGCCATTCTGTTTACATCTGGAACAACAGGAAAACCAAAAGGCGTTATGCTTTCGCATAAGAACCTTGTTTCAGACTGTTTTATTGCGCAGTGTAACCTGCTTATAAAAGAAGATGATGTATTCTATGCACTGCTGCCAATTCATCATGCATATACAATGCAGGCAGCTTTTATAAACCCGATTTCTGTCGGTGCAGAAATTGTCTTCGGAAAGTCAATGGCTGTTTCCCGCATGCTAAAAGAGCTGCGTGAAGGCAAAATTACGCTCATTCTTGGTGTTCCGCTTCTGTTCAATAAACTTTTAGCCGGAATTTTAAAAGGAATTCGAGCAAAAGGCATTTTTGTATATGGCTTCATGAAATTTTTAATGGGGCTTTCTTACCTTATCAAGAAATTAACAGGCAGAAACCCTGGCAAAAAACTTTTCAAAGCTGTGCTTGAAAAAGCAAGCATCAGTACGCTTCGTGTTGCAATCTGCGGAGGCGGACCATTAGCTCCAAGCATTTTCCGCACATATCAGGAACTTGGAATTGATTTTATCCAGGGCTACGGTTTAACAGAAACTTCACCTATCATCGCATTAAATCCTATTGAACATTTCAAAATCAAAAGTGTCGGCAGAGATTTTTCTCCGTACATGGAAATGAAAATAATAGACAAAGACGAAAAAGGCATTGGCGAAGTTGCTGTAAAAGGTTCAATGGTCATGCAGGGCTACTACAACATGCCAGAAGAAACAGCAGCAATGTTTACAGAAGATGGTTTTCTTAAAACAGGCGATTTAGGCTGGATGGACAGCGAAAACTACCTTTATCTGTGCGGACGTGCAAAAAACCTTATTGTTACATCCGGTGGAAAAAATGTATATCCAGAAGAAATAGAAAATGCCTTCCAGCTCTATTACAACGACATAAACCAGATTACCGTTGTCGGTTACGAAATGGAAGCAGGATCAAAATCAGAAGGAATAGAAGCACAAATATATCCGGCAGACGAGCTTATAAAAAAACTTGGTGTTCACCGTGACGATATGACAAGTCAGGATGAAATCTGCAATGCAATTTCTGACATTGTTGAAAAAGTCAATAAAACATTGCAGCCATATGCAAGAATTTCAAAAATTACAATTCTTGACAAGCCGCTTGAAATGACGACGACACAAAAAGTAAAACGCAGCTATAAAAAATAGCAGCTGAAATATATGGCTTTATCCATTCGATAACCAGCGTATTTAACAGAATGGAGAGAGCTTTGGGAATGTCTAATAAGTTTAAACGAACCGAATTCGGCATGACGCTGTTTTAGCCATTCCCATTGTTTATTCTGTTAATTGATGCAATGCAAAAGCTGGTTTGCCTGTCTTGAGCAGAACAGACATAAAAAATCTTCTGCATTAAGAAAAAAGTGTTAAAACATCTCTAAAGATTTACAGACAGTAAATTCAAGAGATGTTTTTTTTATAACGTATCGTGAAATTTCTTTGCAAAAGTTTCTGCAGGCACAGGACGTCCAAATAAATAGCCCTGACCTTCATGACAGCCTAAATCAGCAAGCATTGAAAGCTGGTCTTCAGTTTCAATGCCTTCCGCAAGAATCTGCATGTTCAACGTATCTGCAAGCTGAATAATTGAAGAAAGGATTTTCTTGCCAATTGTATCATTTTCAGCTTTATAAACAAACGATTTGTCAATTTTGAGAATATCTGCCTTGATGTCGCGAATCAACAGCAGAGAAGAATACCCGGAACCAAAATCATCAATAGAAACCCGCACTCCATATGCATGCAGTTTAGAAATAAGCTCGTTTAATGCTTCTGTATTGTCATACATAATCGTTTCGGTAATTTCAACTTCAATAAGACGAGGCGGCAAATTATATTTTTCTATTGTTGTTGTAATTACATTGAAATAAATCGGATTCAAGAGCAAAAGTTTTGATTGATTTACAGAAATCGGAACCGGTTCAATACCAAAATCAATCCAATGACGCAAAAGCTGGCATGTACATTCCATCATGTAAAGATCAAGCTGCACAATAAACCCGGTTTTTTCAAAAACCGGAATAAATTCGTTCGGATACTGATTCCCGTTTTTTTCACTTTCCCAACGGACGAGCGCTTCTGCTCCAATCAGATGTCTTAATACAAGCTCGCACTTTGGCTGCAGATACATCTGAAATTCAAGGTTTGCAAATGCTTCATGCATGGAATTTTCAATGATTTTCTGCCGGATTGCACCCTGTCTGAGACTTTCCTGAAAGAATATATTGGTTACGCCTTCTTTTTTTGCACATGTATGAACATGATTTGCGCGCTCAATTATAGAAAAAACCTGCGTTGTAAATTCTTCAAGCTGATAAAAACCAGCTGTAAATGTTATATGATAAGGCTTTTTATTCTTTTCAAGCGCTGCATTGAAACTGTCTGTAAACAAATCTTTTTTTCGCAGAAGCTCATCTTTTGTTGCTTTAAAATCTGTAATCAAATAGAACGTATCATTTGAAGCACGGCACACAATTCCTGACTTAATAAAGGAAGCAAGAGCCCTGTAAACTCTTGCAAGCAATGCATTGCCCTCTTCAAAACCATATAAATCATTGAAAATTCTAAAATCATTTATGTCAATGCAGACAGCAAGAATTGAGCCTCTTCTATGATAATTGAGATATTTTTCTGCTTCGCTTAAGAATTTCTGATAGCTTATTCCGTTTGTTACCGGGTCAATAAAAGCAAAACCTTCTATTTGTTTTAAATACTTTGAATAAATGAAAACCATGGCAACTATAACAAATAGAAATGCAAACAAATTTAAAAGCGAAGCTAAAACACCCCATAAACTTATGGCAAAATACTGTTTTGAAATTTCAGATGCAGCAGCCAGAGAAATAAGAAACCAGCCATTCTGCGGCATACTGTCAAATACAACAAAATAGCGGTTACCGCTGATCCGAATAATTTCTTTTTCTGACATATTTTCAGCCAGGTTAAAATTCTGCACGGCTTTATAAATTTCATCGTCCTCATTTTCCATGTCTGAATGCGCAATTACATTGTGGTCTTTATCAACCAGAAAAGAAACAACATTTCCAGTAATTTTCCGCAGGAAAATTTCATTTGTGTGCTTTTGCCGGCATGTACCGCCGATTATGCCAATTACAGAACCTTTTTCATCGATAACTGGAACAGAAATAGTTGTATAACCATCAGTTTCATCAACAGGAGAAACATGCGGCGAATATATTGAAACACTGCCATTGATACCCTCTTGAAAAAAAGGAGTGTCTTCTATCGGATATGTTTCTCCAGAATTGTTAACAGCAATTCCGTCTTTTCCTGCAAAAAATATGAAATCATAAATGGAAGAAGCTTTATATTGAGCCAAGACGGCTATAAGCTCATTTTTATTATCTGACTTACTTTTTTCAAAAAATCCAGCTAAAATTTTAAGGTTTTTTATGCGGTAATCAAAGGTTGTATTTATTTCGTGTTTGCGCTGCTCAGAAACTGCTTCTACAGTTGAAAAAATGCTCTCCTTTGAAAATTTATGCATTTGGAACAAAAGCATACCCAAAGTGCATGCAACAAAAACGGCAGCAATAAGAGCAAAAAGAAGAATTTGATAACGTTTTTTGTGAATATCAAAAAATCGTTGCATTAAAAACCTCATAAAAAAGCTACAAACAAAATGAACAATTTTAAATAATTCAAACAAAAAATACTTTTTAACAAAAAATACTTTTTAACAAAAAATACTTTTTAAC
>JAKSTS010000053.1 GCA_024402455.1 Treponemataceae bacterium | reverse complement strand
GCCGAGTGCTGGAAAACCGCAGTGACCTTCAATCAGCATATAATTCATGATGATGTTTATGGTGTTGGAAGTAACATTTGTTGTCATTGTAATTTTTGTGTTTCCAGCTCCACGCTGTGCAGAATTTATGCCCATTTGAATGCAGTTAAAAATCATGCATCCCATAATTATTCTAAAATAGATGACGGCACTTTCGTGTGTTTCTGGCGTTGAACCGCATAGCAGAATAATCGGGTCTGCAAGCAAAAGACATGCGGCGCTTACAATTATTGAAGAAATTACTATAAAAATGACAGACGTAAACATGATGCGGTTTGCATCTTCTTGATTTTGTTCGCCGCGTCGCCGTGCAACAAGTGCAGAAACTGCAATGTTTGTGGCAAAAAACAATGAAAGCCCCATAAATTTGGGCTGCGTTGTAAGACCAACCGCTGCAACCGCATATGCACCAAGTTTGCTTACCATTAAAGAGTCTATAAGTCCTGCAAAAGCAACAAAAAAAGATTCTATAATTGCAGGCCATGCCATGTTAAAAGCATTTTTATATGGATTATTTTCGAGTGATTCAAATTTCATTGTAAAACAGTAGCTTATTGAATAAAAATAAACAAGGGTTATTTAAGATTGTGTTAGTTTGGATGATAAAAAATGCATATGATTCCGGAAAAATTAAAGAAAATGGAGAAATTTAACAAAAAACATTTGACAAAATAGAGATATTGGAGGTATAAATAATTATACCATTTTTCCCTTTCATTTGGGTGCAGCAGAAGCTTTCCTCCTTTTCTTTTAGCTGCGCCCAATTTTTTTGTTTTAATCAACTTGCAAAATAAAAACGCTTTATTCTATCTGGCGTGCAGAATGCATTATGAATTTTATTTTACTTCGTCAAATTAATAATAATTGCATTTAGAAGTTGGATAATGTATAAAAATGGAGTATACTGAGTATTGTATTCAATGAATATTGCAGGAGAAATCAATGGCGAAAAAAGTATCTATACGTAGAATAATGATACGGTTGAGTCTGCTTCCGGTTTTCTTTTCAATTATAATTCTGTCAACAGTTTCAGTTTATAATTTGAATCAGAGTTTTAAACGAAACCTTGATGATAACCTTCAGCTTTCAACAAAGTATCTGAATACTAGTATTGATAATGTACTTCTTCCTTATGTAGAAAATTTAAAAACAATTGCATTTACTCTTGAAATGTGTTATGGCGACTGGGATCAAATGCTTTTTACTCTGCATAACAATCAGAAACAGCATTCAAATTTGCTTGATACTTATTTTACTACAATAAAAAACATGCATTCTCCGGAAGGCAAATTCCTGTCTGGAACAGACTGGGTGCCAGAGGATGATTGGGATCCGTATACGCGCGACTGGTTTATTAATGCTGAAAAACAAAAAGGCGAAATTGTCTATACAGAACCATATGTTGATGCCATGACCGGAGAAATATGTGTTACCATATCAAAAACAATCTGCGATGCCGGTGGCAATGTACTTGGTGTTCTTGCGGTGGATTTTTATGTAACTGATTTGTATAACATCATTACGAATATATCAATTTCTGAGAACAGTTCTGTTTTCATTATCGATAAAGATGGCAATTATGTAATTCATCCTGATATTGAAAAAGTTATGGCTGAAAACTATTTTGAAAGCCATGCAGAGCTTAAAAACTCTGATTTTACAAAAGAAACGCTTTCTTCTGATGACATCATCCATTCAAGTACAATTGGCAGCAAATGGTATGTTGCAGGCAAGGCTGGCTCTTCACCATGGTTCATCATTGGTGATGGACCTGTAATGGATTTCAAAAAAGACGTACAGGGCATTATCCGCTTTATCATATTGTTCTCAATACTTCTGTATATCGTTGTATTCATTCTGGATCTTATGCTGTCATTAAAGATTGCAGGAACTTTCAGGGCACTTTCAAAGGATATTGATCTTATATCTACAGGAAATTTCGTTATAGAAAAGAAAGACTTCAATAATAAGGAAGCAGAGAATATTTCCGAAGGTCTGGATATTGTTTCTGGTAATATCAGTACTATCATCAGAGATATCAGAAATTCATCTGATTCAATTTCGTCTATTTCCGGCAACCTTGCTTCTAATGTAAATTCAATTGACAGTGCAATTGATTATCTGAATGATTCAATCAACAAAATGATGGGCAGCGTTTCAACAGAAAATAACTCAATTTCTGTTGCTTATGATGCCGTCAATAACATTGCGCAGGGTGCTGCAAACCTCTTTAACGAAGTTGAGCAGCAGAACCAGCTCATCATTGAATCTGCAGCTGCAATTGAACAGATGGCAAACAACGTTATTTCTCTTGGTGAACACACATCAAAGCTTACTGTCAATGTTGATTCTCTTGTTAAGACATCAAATGAAAACCAGATGCGCCTTAAACATGCAGCACAGGAAATACAGGATGTAAAAGCCCAGTCTGGTGCTATTCTTGAAACAAACAAGACAATTTCTTCTGTTGCTTCGCAGACAAACCTGCTTGCAATGAACGCGGCTATTGAGGCTGCTCATGCAGGAGAAGCAGGACGTGGATTTGCTGTTGTTGCAGATGAAATCAGAAAACTTGCAGAACAGACAGCCAGACAGTCAGCAACATCAAGCGACACCTTGAAAGAGCTGCAGAAACAGATTGATACAATTGCTGAATCTTCTGGCTTTGTTGAAAACAGTTTTACGCAGACTATTGATGGCATTACGGAAGTTTCCGGCCTTATCGGCAAGCTGAACAGTTCGCTTTCTGAACAGTCAAGCAATTCATCAATTGTTCTTAAGGCATTGAAAGACATCAAGGAAATTTCCGAGAAGATTTCTGATAATACAAACAGCATTAAAAATGATGCGCATGATACTCTTGAAAAATGTTCTGAACTTACACAGATAAGTACAGAAGTTAACGGTGAACTTGAAGTATTCAATAGTAAAGCATCTGCCCTTAAGACTAATACACAGTCAATTGCAGAAAATGCTGAGAGTGTTGAAACTAATGTTCATGAACTTGCAGAAAATGTTTCGAAGTTTAAAATCCGCGACAACTAAGGGTATTTTGAAAAATTTTTTGTGATTTTCATAACAAGAAGGCTGCCAATATTAAAGTGTTCTTTTAATAATGGCGGCCTTTGTTTTTTTAAGCTAAAACTGCATTATAAGACCGGTGTGCAGCTGGAATAATCTTGAACCGAGATATTTTTTTAAAATTTCAAAAGCTCTTGTGCCTGTGCAGTGCCCTGTATAAATCTGTTTTATTTCTGTCTGTGCCAAAGCCCATGCAATTTGTGCTATGTCGTTGTCTGATTTTCTGTGCAGGTGAAAACCGCCGGCTAAAGCGTAAATGGTTTTATACGGAAAGGCGTTTTTTATTTCTTGAATCATGTTTATTACACCGCTGTGTGCACAGCTTGTAAATACGATGAGCCCTTTTGATGTTTCAAAAACTACAGTCTGTTCATGGTCAAATAAATCGAGCTGCCATGCATCGTTGTTTTTGACGAGAAGTGTTCCTGTTATGTGTCCGAAAGGCTTGATTTGTGTTGAAGATTCAATATCTGGATGTTCTGTGGAAAGGTTTTCGATTTTTTCGCTTTTGGGTGCAATGTTTTGTTCTGTGTTGTGTGGAACAAGCGTTACGCCATCAATCAATTTGTAAGTGTTTTCGATGAATTCAAATCTGTCTTTATATTTTTCAAGTGTTCCTTTTTTTATGCCAATATAGCGGTTGTAGAATTTTCTTGAACTGTAGCAATTTTCTTTGCATGCCTTTTGAAGATAAAATTTTGCCGTTGAATTTTCCTTAAAAAAAGCATTAAGACCATTTGCGTGGTCATAATGTGCATGTGTCAAAATGCCGGCATCAACATCTTTTATGCTGATGCCGCACATCTGAGCATTTTTTAAGAAATTGCTTGAAGCACCCGTATCAATGAGAATTTTTTTCTCATTGTATTCTACAAGAATACTTAAACCCCATTCGGCTTTAAGGTTGCCTGCGCGGGTGCTGTCTACAAGAACTGTTGCTTTCACTTAATACCAGGTTGTAAATCTAAAGACAGGCTGAAGTGTAATTTCAACACGTCGGTTAAGTGCACGGCCTTCCGGTGTATCGTTTGAAGCAAGCGGAACGTTTCCACCATAACCTTTATAGCTGAAAAGCTCGTCTGGAATGCCGCGCTTTTTCATTTCGTCAACAATTGTTTTTGCACGTGCAATAGAAAGCGGCATTTCACTTTGAATGTCTCCGATTCGGGCTGTATGTCCTTCTACAAGAATTGTAAATGTGTTTGCAGAAAGTGCATCTTTGATAATGTTTGCAATTTTATCGATTCGTTCTTGTTCTTCCGGCAGAATTTCTGGAGAATCTGGTTTAAAACGAACGTTATTAACAGCCAAAACAATCCCTGTGTTGCTGTCAATTGGTGGAGCGGCAATATTGTCTTCGTCATTAATTGTTTTTTTCAATTTGTTATATGCAAGATAATAAGCATCGTCTTTTATCGGCACTCTGATTTTCTTAATCAGTTTTTCTTTATCAATAAGAATTACAACTTTTCCCTGGTTGATAAGGTCGATGTTTTCTGGAATTGATAAAATACGCAGCGCATCGCTTCTTGAAATAACAGGATCTGTTCTGTTTGTGCCGTAAATCTGGCGTGCTTTTATTACAAGCGGGTCTTCGCCGACACGGTTTTTGTAAGATGAAATGTCACTTGAATAACCGTAAGTTATAACGCCGTTTGCTCTGATTACATCAGGCTGAACCATGTTGTGTTCGTAAATCAAATCCATTGTTTCGTCCCAGATTCTTGGGAAAAGACAAGGCTCTGCGCCTTCTGTAATAAATTCACCATGAACTGGAAGCATTCCGCGTGCGTCAATTACAATGCCTGTATAAGCGCGCGAAGCAATGCGGTCCATCGGCTGTTTTGGTTTATATGTGTGCTGGTGCGAAAGCATTTTTGCACAAATGTCATAAAGAGAAATGCTGTGTGCAATCTGCAGGCTTTCTGCATTTTTTGAAAAATAACTTGGTGTGCTTTCGCCGTTGTCAATAATCTGGCTGAGCTGTTCAAGCGTAACGTCTTCGCGCAGAACCCAGTCTTCAAGTTCTGTAAACGAATTAACTTTTACAGAAAGCAATGCATCTTTTACAAGCAGCGGAATCTGCATGTTGATTCTTTCAACAGCTGTGGCTCTGCCTGACGGCATGTTAATTCCAGCTTTCTGAATGTCTAAAGTAATTGTTGATGAAAACTTCTGTGTCGTCCAGTCAATTTCGCTTGTTGACTGCATGTTCTGTGTCTGGGCAAAGCTGAAAGCTGCAATGACACAAAAAACAGCACAAATTATATACTTATTTTTGATAAGAAACATAAAAACCTCTCGTCAAAGAAACTGTTTAAAACTCTAAAAAGTCTGAAAATGACTTATTTTATTCAGAATAACAGACTTTTGAAAAATCTTCACTGTATTATCGGCACTTTTAAAGTACTTCCTATACGAAGAATTGCATCAACTTTCATATTATTTGCTTCTGCAAGGCTTTCTACCTGCACGTCATACTTTAATGAAATGCTCCAGAGTGAATCACCCTGTTGTACAACATAAGAACCTGTGTATGCAATGTTTTTGTTTGCAGATTTTCCTGCATATGGTGCAACGTCTTTAAATGCTGGAATGCGTAATGTCTGACCGATTTTCAGCTGACTTGGCTTTAAGCCTGGATTTGCCTGTTTTATCATGTCTTCTGAAACACCATAATGGCGGCTCAAAGCATAAACTGTATCGCCAGAACGTACTTTATAAAGATGATATTTTATTAAAAGCTTGTTTTTGTCATTAATCAATTCTGAAACGGCATCTTTGCTTCCCAGCGGAATGCGGAGTCTGTATGTTGTATCCGGTGGTGTAACACCATAGAATAATGCCGGATTCAAAAACTTGATTGTTTCGCTGTCAATTTCAGTTTGCTCTGCTATAAGTGAAATGTCTACATTTCGTTTGACTTCAAGAATTTCATAGTTGAGGTGCGCTGTTTCGTCAAATTCAACTGTTTCAATTCCATAATATTCGGGGTTTGTCAGAATGTCTGCAATTGCTAGAAATTTCGGCACATAATTTATTGATTCGTTTTTAAGCTGTTTTTTTGCACAAAGATTCCAGTAATCGTCGCCTGCATTTTTTTTGCAAGCTCTTGAAACTGCACCAAGACCAGAATTATATGCTGCAAGTGCCAGGTTCCAGTCTCCAAGCACGTCGTAGTTTTCTTTCAGTTTTTTTAATGCAGCGTCTGTCGTAAGCCACGGGTCGCAGCGTTCATCCATCCATTCATTTATGCGTATGCCAAATGGAGAAATGCTGTTTTTCATAAACTGCCACATGCCCATTGCACCAGATTTTGAAACTGCATCAATTTTGAAATTTGATTCTATAACCGGAAGAAATTCAAGACATTCAGGCAGACCCATTTCTGCAAGTTTTGCCCTGATGTAGCTGCGGTATGGTGCACCGTTTTTCATGACGGCAACAAGCCATTTTTTTGCATAGTCTGTTGTGTACTGGTTAATGAATTTCTGTACAAGTGCGTTATCATATGGAATGTCTATTCCAATTTGGCGTCTTACTGGAACAGGTTCTATATTGTCTTCGGGTTCTGTCTGTGCGGTTGGTTCTGCATCAGGCTGTTCAGCTGCTTCTTCTGTTTGTGTTTCTTTTTTATGTTTCAGCAGCTTTTTCTGCCGTTTTTTTGGGCGTGCCTGTTGTTCTGCCTGAACCTGTTCCTGTTCTGCCGGTTGATTTGTCAGCTGGTCTTCTGCAATTGCATTGTCTTCGTTTTGTGTTTCTTGTGCCGTTTCTGTGTCGTTTTGCAGTTGTACTGCTGCTTCTGCTGTCTGCATTTCAGTTTGAGTTGCAGAAATATCGTCCTGCAGCTGCATGTCTTTGTTTTGTTCAGCAGCAGAAGCAGAATCTGCAGAAATTAAAGGTTCGGCTTCATCTGCTGCCTGTGTTTTTTTTGCAATTAATTCTTCGTTTGGAACAAGTTCCAGTATTATATGAAATTTTTCATTTGTTTCTGGTGTTTCTGTAAAGTCAGAAACTGTCTTTTCGTTGCCGTGTATTTCCTGTTCAAGGGCTTGTATTGTTTTTTGTTGATTAGCTGCAAAAAGCACACATGCAAACAAAAAAACATAAATTTTTCTCATAGCTTTTCACCGTAATAAATGCCGGCCCATTCCCATCGTCCGTGTATGTCAGGGTCCAGCGGAAAATTGATTTTTCTAAAATAGAAATACCAGACGGAAACATTCTGCTGCCATCCCCATGTACGCAGATATGCTTCATTCGTATTAGAAGTTTCGTCAAGTTTTTCGCTGAACCGTATCTTTCCGCGCATAAAATTTGTTAAAGAAAAGTTTGCCTGACTGTTTGAGTCTGTTTCTTCCTGCCGCCATGTCATTGCAAAGAAATTTACACGGGAACGATATCGTTCAAGCTGATTAAAATTGTTTGTCCTTAGTGCATTTTTTATGTCATTTTCAAGTGCATCAAGTGATTCAAATGACCAGTCTTTTGCAGAAGCATTAAGCTTGAGCATTTGATTTGCTCTGTGGTAAGCATTCGGAATGCCTGAAATTTGAATGGTTGTTGCATCTGGCTGTGCTTCAAACATTGCATAGCATTTGCGCATCTGTTCCCATTCGCCTATGTTTTCATATTCAACTGCAAGACGGGCATACATTTCTGTTAAACTTATTTTGTCAGGAAAACGCATTATAAGTTCGTTAAAAAATTTAATGCGGCCATCGGCTGTGTCACATATTTGGATGAGGTTTGTAAGTGCTGTAAAATGTACAGATGTTCCTTTTATGATAAGGTCGTCATAATCATTCAGAACACGGTCGAAATAATATTTTGCAATTGGTTCGGCTTTTTCTTCCATATAAAGATGTGCAACCATTAAAAGCCAGTATGCGTTGTACTGGTCGTCCGGGTGGTTTTCAACATAAGATGTCAAAAAAAGAACAAGCTCAGATGTCTGCCCGTTTGAAACAAAATCGTTGGCCAGCTGGCTTACGATTGTAAAGCGGCTTTCCTGCGTTGTTTCCGGAGACTCAAGAAGAATATTCAAGTCATGCAGTTTCTGCTCATTTGAAAGTTTGGTTGTTGCCGGTGTTTTCTGTTTGCACGACGCAAACAAAATTAAAGTGCAGAACAAAAAACAAAGTATACGAAAATACAGTTTTAGCATGGCGAGATTTTAGCACGGCTAAAGCTTATTTTCAACAATGTTTTTTCTCTTTTGTCATGCAAAGAAAAAATATAGACATATAAATATAAACTCTTTGATGCTTTAAATTTCATGCTGTTGAATCAGAACAGCATAAAGCATTTCGATTTTAAATGAAAATCATAAAGTTGCAATTCATGCAGGTTCATGCAGTTATTTTGCAAGATATAACAAATTCTTCTAGTTCTTCAAATGTAACTTTTACTATTTATCCATGTTAAAACTTATATAATATTGTGTTTTAGGCTGTTTGTACTGAATGATTTTGTGTTAGTATATTTATATCAGAATATTCAGCACAAATAGAGGCCTTTTTTATATTTTGTTTGATGATTGCAGGCTTCACTGAAAATCTTGATTTTTGGTGGTGTTGATTTAGCTGACAAGGGGAGGGCTCTGAAAATTACAGTTTTTAGAGCCGGCATTTACAGATGCGGTGTTTTGCGCTGTTTAATTACAGCGGCTAAAACTCGCGGGCATCTAAAATAAAGATAATTCATTGAATTTTAGAAATGCCCATAATTAAAAAAAGTTCTGAAAACTTTCAATTTTATACGGTTTTCATTATATGGGGGAAATATGCCAAAAAAATATAATACACTGCTTGCTGTTGGAATTTTATGCATTATTTTTGGTGTTTTTTTATTAGTTGCACGTTTTATGTCTGTGGGCTTTTCGTTTGTTTCGTGGATTAATATTTTTGCGGTTATTATTGGCGGCGTTTTGCTTTATTTGTGTGCTACAAAAATTCATCGCGGCTGGACGATTTTTACAGGCAGTTTTTTTATTCTTAATGGTTTTCTGCTTTTTATTGCAAAATCTGGTCTGTTGAGTGTCGGAATGTGGCAGCTGTGGCCGCTGGTTCTTGTTTTTTCTGGTTTTTCACTTTTCTTTTCTGGGTTATATCGTTACAAACGTATCGTTGCAGTTTATTTTGTACCTTTCCTTGTTATGGTAGTTTTAGGTTTTTTCTTCCTTCTGTTTTCTTTGCATATCATTAAAGGTTCCATTCGTTTTTTTGCTGCCATGTGGTGGCCTCTGCTTTTTGTATTCGTTGGAATTGGTCTTTTGGTTACATTTTTTTATATACAAAAGACAAATAAGGCTGTGCTTGAAAGTGGCGAAGAATATGATGATTACGAGGATATTCCCTAATGAATATAAGGCAGCGTTGCTGCGTTTTTAAATTTTGTATTTTCATATTTTTATTTTTCTCATTCATAAAGCCTGGTGGTTTTACAGGTTCTGCTGTTTTTGCAGCTCCTGTGCTTAAAAATGTAGTTTCTGCGCAGGAATCTTATTTAATTTCTGAAATGGAAAAAGGTTCGCCTGCTGCTTTAAAAAATGTTGTGAACAAGGTTCGGCTTAGTGGCAAAGAAATGACTGTAACAGAACAGCAGTATCTTGTGCTTGCAACTTTTGTATTAAAAACCGTTTATCCTGCAGAACGCATAAACTGGGATATTCCTGAAGTTTCTTCTGCCGGTTCTAAATATCTGTCAATTATGGAATCTGTAAAAATGGGCGCATACGCTTTCAACCTGGTTGATTCTACAGATTTTCTTTCTCTGGTGCTGCCTTCTCTTGTGCTTTTTACTGCACCGAATTTAAAAAATTTTTATGCCGATGCACAGACATCTTTGGTTCAAGCCTGCAAAATGAACCAGGCAAGTGTACTTGCGCCTTATCTTCTGGGTGTGCTGTATACACGACAGGGAAAAAATGCAGCCGCTGTTGAATATTTAGAAAGGGCGTTTACGCTTCAAAGCGACTGTGCTGTTTTTGGCGAAGCTTATGCAGAAGTCTTGCTTGCACAGAAACGCCCGAACGATGCATACAATGCAGCTGTAAAAGTGCTTCTTAAAAATAATGGAAATATTCATGCACTTATTCTTTGTGCAGAATCTGCATTTGAACAGCGCAATTTTGACCTTGCAGAAAACTATATAACGCAGGTGCTTCAAAGTGACCCGTCAAATGCAACATGTCAGCTTATGCGTGCGCGCATTCTTATTGAAAAAGGTGAATATCTGAAAGCACAAGCGGCGCTTGATTCATTTTCAAAGACAGAAAAAGTCAATAAAGATTATTATGTTGTAAGGCTTTATCTGCTTCGCGACTGGAATAAAAACATTCATGCTGCTGCAATGACTGCAACGCAGGCGCTTAAAGAATATCCGGAAGATCAAGAATTGCTGCTGCTTGCTGCTGACATTGCTTCAAGTGCAGGACGCAAAATAAATGATATGACTGCGTCTCAGCTTTCTTCTAAGGTACTTGGAAATGATCCGTCTAATGCGGATGCATTGAAGATTATGGTAAAAGAAGCAATAAAAAATGAGCAATGGCAGACGGCATATGACCGTTCAAATAAATTGATTCAGGTTAGAAATAATGAAACTGCAAAGCTTCTGCGCATTGAAGTATGTCTTGGACTTAACAAAATTAGCGAAGCACAAAGTCTTATAAAGGAACTTTATGATTCATCGCCAGAAACAGAAGATGTTCAGGTTATGTATGTGCGTGTATTAATTGCATCAAAAAATGTTTCTGAAGCTTCTGCCCTGATTGAAAAAATGCTGCCGAAAGCAAGCCAAAGGGCAAAAAGTTCTCTTTATTATCAGCGCAGCAAGATTGCATCAACTGCTTCTGTAAAGCTAAATGATTTGCGGTCAAGCCTTGCTTCAAATCCGAGAAATGACCAGGCCCTTTATGAATTGTATAAAATTTATTTTGACCAGAAAGATTATAAAAAAGCCCAGTATTATTTAAAACAGGTAATAGCCATAAAACCATTTGATGAAAAACTGCTAAACCATCAGCTTGAACTTGAAAAATTGCTTGCCCAGTAACCATGTCTTGCGCTATATTAACAAAAGTTACATTTTTAATGAAGCGAAGAAAATTTACAAATTTAAGATTTTGTAGATTTTTGCAATTATTTCTCTGGAGGTTACATGTCGGCAAGAAAATATAGATGCAGCGTCTGCGGCTATGAATTTGATGCATATAACGCTGCAAAATACTATTGCTTAGACACGCCTTTACAGTTCGAAGATGTTCCTTCCGACTGGAAATGTCCCGTTTGCGGGTATACCAAAGAAGTATTTGCTGAAGACGATGGAAATGCTGGAAATTTCGTGCCGCTTCATTTAAAGAAACAGATTAAAGAGCAAAATGAAAGTAAAAGAGCGTCTGCTGTTGCAGAAAAAAAAATTGACGACGGAGTTTTTCTGATGAAAGAACAGGCACTCAATCATTTACAAAAAATTATTCTGCCATACTGGTCTAAACTTGCAGATTATGAGCGCGGCGGTTTTTATGGCTATGTTGGTTATAACCTCGACCTTAAAAAAAATGCACCAAAAGGCGTTATTCTGCACAGCCGCATTTTGTGGTTTTATTCAACAGTTTTTAGTGTACTTGGCGGCGAAGAAAACTTAAAGCTTGCAGACCATGCATATGAATTTTTGACAAAATATTGCTTTGACCGCAAAAACGGTGGACTTTTCTGGATGATGAATGCAGACGGTTCCTGCTGTGACAGTACAAAAAATGCATATAATCAGGCTTTTGGCATTTATGCATTGGCAGCTTATGCAAAAGCAACTGGAAAAACAGAGGCTTTGCGCCATGCATATGAACTTTTTGAATGCATAGAAGCATACTGCACTGACAGATATGGTTATCTTGAAGCATTTGGTGCAGACTGGAAAAGACCTGTAGAAAGTGCAATCTGCGACCAGGGTGTTGCTGCTGACAAAACAATGAATACTTTGCTGCATGTGCTTGAAGCTTATACAGAGCTTTTAGATGCAGATTCTCATCCGCGCGTTGCAGAAAAATTAAAGAACATTCTGATTATTTTCAAAGACAAAGTTTTTTACGAAGATTTTGAACGGCTCGAAGTTTTCTTTGATGCAAAAATGCAGCCACTCGGCGATATTCATTCTTATGGACATGACATTGAAGCAAGCTGGCTTTTAGACAGAGCTTGCAATGTGCTTGAAAGAAATATTTCTCTTTTTGATTCCAGTGAACAGCAGAATTTGAAGATTTTGATTTCTGATACACGTTCTTATACAAGCATAATTGCAAAAAAGATTCTTGAGTGTGCTTTTGTAAACGATTCGCTCTGCAATGAATCTCGCGGTGAACGTGCCGGTCAGACAAAAACTGATAAAACACGTATATGGTGGGTTCAGGCCGAAGCTGTTCTCGGTTTTTATAATGAATATGAAAAACATGGATCTTCGCCGTTCCTTGATGCATCAAAACGCGTCTTGAATTACATTGAGAAAAATGTCGTAGACAAACGGCCGGGAAGTGAATGGTTTGCCTGTTTGAACGAAGACGGAACGCCAGTTAAAGACCGTCCTATAACAGAGCCATGGAAATGCCCGTATCATAACGGCAGAATGTGTCTTGAATTGATTATGCGCAATGCAAAATAATCTGCGCACAATCTGAACTGTGCCATCGGTATTTGTTCATTATTGAAATGGAGGTTGTTTTTTGAAAACAGAAGTTTCAAGCGACAACATTACAGATATTTCAATGCGTGCAGGCGAGCTTATGCTGCAGAACGGCGGAGAAACATACCGCACCGAAGAGCTTGTCGTGCATACGGCAAATGCTCTTGGTGCAAAAGAATCTTCGTCTTTTGTTACGCCTACTGTTGTAATTTCGTCTTTTGTTGATAAAGAAAATCATCATCATTCTGCCATTCGCCGTGTACAAGACAGGCATGTAAACTTACGGAAACTTTCGCAGGTGAATATGCTTTCAAGACGGCTTATGCTTCAAAAACGAAAGACAAACCCCGATTTAATTGAAAGCATTCTTGCAAGAATTTCTGCCTCTCCAGATTATTCACCTTTAATAATGATATTTGCAGCTGCTGCCAGTTCCTTTTGTTTTGCATTTGTATTTGGCGGCGGCATAAAAGAAGCAGTTGCTGCATTTTTTATTGGTCTTGTTTTGCGCATTTTTCTTATGTGGTTTGAAACACTGCCAATAAACAGTTTTATAAGTTCAATCTGTTCTGGTGCGCTCATTGCAGTGCTTTCAGGTGCAGTCGTTAAATACAATTTT
>JAKSTS010000052.1 GCA_024402455.1 Treponemataceae bacterium | reverse complement strand
CAATCATGGAGTGTTTTTTCATATTCACTAAATTATTCTATTGGATTTTGTTCAGCAATTACAACGATTTACTTTTTGCTGTTAGGCCTTATTCCTTATATTTTTACACTTTATGGATATAATTTTGCGTCTCCGCATCATAAACATAAAATCTATATTTATGCCATTTTGACATTTCCGTTTATTGTTTATGTGCTGTTTGTTCTGGTAAATATAAAAACAGGCCTTCTTTTTTATTATGACCCTGTGGCTGGATATACACGCGGTAATTTTAAAAACATAACATATGGAATGAGCTTTATTTATGCTATTTCAATGGTTGTCATAGTTATTTTTAACAAAAAAAATCTTGCACCGCGGGTTATGTTTGTTTTTATTCTTTATCCGATAGTTTCGTTTTTAATAACTGCAATTCAATATTTTACAACATACTTTGTCATGACCGGCATATCATCTTTTGCACCGCTTATGTTGATTTATCTTACTGTGCAGGCTGATCTGATTGAATATGATATTAACACAAATCTTTTGACTGAACGGTTCCTTGTACATACTTTGGAAAAAGATTACAGAGGTTTTTTTGCAGTAATTTCTGTTGATAACTATAACAACATACAGGAAAGTCTTGGTGTTGATAATACAAATGCATTGATTTTTAATTTTTCAAGAAAACTTGCAGAGCTTTTTCCTAAGCAGGCGTTTCATCTTTCAACAAACCGTTTTGCTGTAATTTCTAATGATATTGAAAAGATAAAAGATGGCGTGCCAATTTTACATGAAGTAATTGACCGGATAAAACTTGAAAATGAATCGTATTGTGCTGTAAACCTGCACATTGTCGCATTGTATCTGCCTGAAAATGCAAATTCTTACCATTCTGCAATGGACGTTGTAAACAGAATGCTTGTCCGCATAAGCGACAAAGACTACGATTATTTTGAAGTTTGTACAGATACATATGTCAGTCAGATTGAACGCGAAAAATCTGTTCTGAAAGTGCTTAAACGCGAACTTCGCATTGATTCTGATATGTTTCAGATTTATCTTCAGCCGATTTATTCTGTTGAAACTGGAAAATTGCTTTATGCAGAAGTCCTTTCAAGACTGCTTGATACCGAAATCGGCGATATTACTCCGTATGAATTTGTTCATGTTGCAGAAAAGTATGGTTTGATTGAAAATCTCGGTATGGTCGCTTTTGAGAAAGTATGCCAGTTTTTGAGTGAATATTCTGACAGTGTACAGGCAGTTTCAATCAACTTTTCTGTTCATCAGATGAAATCGCCGACAATTGTTGATGATGTTCTTGCAATGATAAAGCGGTACAATTTGGTGCCGTCAAGCATTATCATTGAAATGACAGAAAGTATTTTTATTGATGATTTTGCTGTAATCCGCGAACGAATGATTGAGCTGGCAAAAAATGGTTTTCTGTTTTATCTTGATGACTTTGGTACCGGCTATTCAAATTTTGCAAATATTGTTGAGCTGCCATTTTCAACGATTAAGTTTGACCGTTCAATGCTTCTTGCAATGGAAAAAACGACAGAAGGTTTGCAGCTTTTAAACAGCCTTATTGATGCATTTAAAGATAATCACCTTAATGTTTTAATTGAAGGTGTTGAAAATGCAGCCCAGCATGAACTTGTAAAACAGTCTGGTGCAGATTATGTGCAGGGCTTTTTGTTTTCTGAACCGCTCTCCAAAAAAGAATTCCTTCGCATTTCAAAACAGCAGCAGTAACTGTATGTTAAAACAACTTTAAATTTGTTTCTGCTGATTTTCTATATTATAGAAGGAAATCATTTTTAATTAAAAAAAAATAATGGCACTATTTTTAATATTGCTATATACTATAGGCATGTCGATTTTTTTTAGTTTTTTTCTGTTGCTTTTTTCAACATCGTTGGCTGCGTATTTATTAATTCGCTGGAATGACTGTATATATCTTTATAATGAAGCTTCTTCGAGCTTTTTTGTAGATATTATTCCTTCGTTGTCAATTTTTATTGTCTTCGTTCTGATTGCTGTAATAATATCTTATTATTTGATCAGACCGTTTGATGAAGTTGTAAAACGGATAAAAAATGGTGGTGAACCTCCGAGTAGAGATGAAAAGAGCCAGTGTCTTGGTGTATATCGAAAAGTTGTAGTTCTTCTTTTTGCTATAAACTTTCTGGGCTTTTTCGTCGGTCAGATAATCATTGCTTTCTTCAGAACAGATGAAAATGTTATTACGTCATTGCCGCATTCAATTATGTCAATTGTGCTTGCAACTTCTATCGGTGCAATGGCTGCTGGTGTTGAAATGCTCGGCTTTAACGAAATTCTTGTGCCGTTCCGACGTATGCTCCAGATTCATACTGTTGAATCTTTTTAGGAACGAAAAGCATTTAGATTTGCTTCTTCAACTTACATTTTGTTTGTAGCTTCTCTGCTTTATGTTGGCGTAAACATTGCAGTTGTTCCATTCGGGCTTATTTATAGACTTCAGACAGCATCTGTCGGCAATGCCGTTGTTCTCTATGCAAAATATCTCGGCTGGGCAAGCATTACGACTTTTGCTCCGCCGTTAATCATCATGAAATTTGTTCTGCATGGTTTTTCTAAACGTATTGATGTAAATGTTGAACGTGTTCATGATATTGCAAATGATGGAAATTTGACGAGCCGTTTGAACCTTGCAATGATGGACGACTATGGAAAGCTTTCTGGTTCAATCAATGTGCTGATTAAACAGCTTTCGCTTATGTTCAAAGATTTGAAAAATGATACAGATGTTGTTGCAGAAACTTCTGATACTTTGACAGAAGTAACAGATTCTGCACAGGATGCTCTTTCTGGTATGATTGATGCATTTAAAAGCATCGACATGGACAGTAAATCTAGGAATCAGCTTATTTCGACTGCAGATAAAGATGTTGATGATTTGATAAAAGATGTGGAAGTTGTCAAGCATCATATTCTTGAGCAGACAAGTGCAATTCAGGAAAATTCTGCTGCAATTACGCAGATGTCATCAAACATTGCTTCTGTTGCAGAATTGACACGCAAGGCAGATGAAGTTTCGTCTGTGCTTTCTGATACAAGTTCTAAAGGTAGCAATGCAATTAATCAGGCAATTACGGCTATTGAACAGATTCAGTCAGTTTCGCATGAAGTTCAGGATATTGTTAAGGTTATTCAGAAAATTGCTTCTCAGACGAATCTGCTTTCAATGAACGCTGCAATCGAGGCTGCTCATGCTGGTTCAATGGGTCAGGGTTTCGCAGTTGTTGCAGATGAAGTTCGTTCTCTTGCCAGCTCTTCTGGAAAGAGTGCAAGGGACATTCAGGAAAAAATCAAAGAAATGGTTGAAATGATTGATGGCGGTGTAGAAGCCATTGCCATTGCAGGCCGTTCTTTTAGAGAAATCGAAGAAAATGTTGAACAGAACAACACGCTTATCCGTACTATTTCTTCTGCTATGGAAGAACAAAAGACGGGTGCTTCTGAAACATTGAGAACAACAACAGACATGGTTAATGCAATTCAATCTATTAAAGATTTGACCGAGCATGAAAGTGCACGTGCTTCAAATGTTCGAAAGACTATGAAAGATGTTGTTGCATCTTCTGAAGCTGCTGTTGAGCTTGTTTCAAAAGGTGTTGCTGCTTCTGATGTTATGAGCACGGCTATTGAACAGGTTGTTGACAGTGTTACTTCAAACCGTCAGGCTGTAGATTCAATGAATGAAGCAGTAAATAGTTTTAAGGTTTAATTCTAGTTTTTGTAAAATTGAAACGCCAGAGGTTTTTGCCTTTGGCGTTTTTTTTGTCTTTTTGCAAACTTGTCTTCTGCTGTTTTGTTTCAATGCCGTTGAATAAGCTGCAATATAAACGAAAAACTGCAAGACTGAAATTATTAAAAGCCGGTTTTAAAAGCACAGTAATTTAAGTAAAAGTAAAAGATGTAAAATTACAACCATAAGTGTTTTTCTCTATGTACATTCATTTTAGAATTTAATAGATTCGAAGTATGAGTGTTCAAGACATGACGACTGGAAGTCCGTCAAAGCATTTATTGATTTTTTCTCTGCCTCTTTTGTGTGGCAATTTGTTTCAGCAGCTTTATAGCATGGTTGATTCTGTTGTTGTCGGGCGGTTTGTCGGTGCAAATGCTCTTGGTGCTGTTGGTGCCTGCGGTTCCATTGGATTTTTGTTTTTTTCGCTTAGTTCGGGGCTGGCTCTTGGAATAGGCATTATTGTTTCGCAGTATTTTGGAGCAGGCGACAAAGCAAATGTCCGTACAATGATTGCCAATTCAATTTATGTTCTTTTTTCTGCTGTAGTTATTGTAAGCACAATTGCCGTAGTTTTTGCACCTGCAATTTTAAGGCTGCTTAAAACACCAGATGAAATAATAAACGACTCAATTATCTATTTAAGGATAACTGGCGGCGGCATGATTTTTATTACTATATATAATGGAATATCTGCTATTCTGCGCGCTTTGGGTGATTCAAAAACACCGCTCTACTTTCTTGTCGTTTCTTCAGTTGTAAATATTGTTCTTGATCTGGTTTTGGTTATTGTGTTTAATCTTGGCGTTGCCGGCGTTGCAATTGCAACTGTAATTTCTCAGACTGTAAGCGCGCTTGCATGCCTAATCTATTCTGTAAAGCGCATCAGTTATTTTCAATTGTCTAAAAAAGACCTTGTACCAAACTGGCGCTTCGTCGGACTTGCTTTTAAGCTTGGAATTCCAATTGCATTGCAGAATTCACTTATTGCAATTTCGTGTGTTGTCCTTCAGTCTGTGGTTAACAGTTTTGGCGCGCTTGCTGTTGCAGCTTTTACAATTACAAACCGTGTTGAAATGCTCATTCAGCAGCCTTACAGCACTTTAGGCATGGCAACAAGCACCTTTTCTGGACAAAATGTTGGCGCACACAAGCTCGAACGTGTAAATCAGGGGCTTGTGCGCGGTGCCTTTATTGCATTTGTGTTCAGTGCATTGATGCTGCCGATAGTTTATATTTTTGGACACGGCATTTGCAGCATTTTTGTTAAAGACGAAGATGTAATTACAATGGGAATGAAAGCGCTTAGAATAACATCTTTGTGCTACTTTCCGCTTGGCATGATTTATGTACCAAGAGGACTTCTGAATGGAGCAGGGGACACAACGTTTTCAATGATTAACGGCATTACAGAAGTTATCTGCCGTGTTTCTTTTTCGTTTATTCTTACAAAAATTGCGGTTATTGGTGTCTGGGGCATCTGGGCAACAAATGGTGTTACATGGACTTTGACTGCAATTGTATGCTTAATCCGCTATTTTAGTGGCGTGTGGAAGACAAAGTCTATTACATGAGTTTTATGCAGAAATATAAGGCTGTGCGTTTTTATAAGCAAAAATACTGATATGTTAGTGAAATAATTGTTTGCTATAATTAAAACATGAAAACATTTATGGACAGCAATTTTTTGCTTGAAACACAGACAGCACAGACATTATTTCATGAATATGCAGAAAAACAGCCTGTATGGGATTATCATTGTCATTTAAATCCCAAGGACATTGCAGAAAACAGGCATTTTAATGATTTAGCAGAACTTTGGCTTGAAGGCGACCATTATAAATGGCGCCAGATGAGGGCAATGGGCTTTGATGAAGCTTTTATTACTGGAAATGCTGAACCTTTTGATAAATTCCGTGCATGGACACAAACTATTGAAAATCTGATAGGAAACCCGCTTTATCATTGGACACACCTTGAATTGCAGCGTTATTTCAACATAAAAGAGCCGCTGACTTCGGCTTCTTGCGAACGCATCTGGAAAGCTGCAAATGAGCAGATTGCTTCGCCTGATTTTTGTGTAAAGCAGATTTTAAACAAAATGAATATTTTTGCTGTTGGAACAACAGACGATCCGGTTGATTCTCTGGAATTTCACACAGCAATAAAAAATGGTTCTGCAGAAATCGGTGCAATTGAAACAAAGGTTGCGCCGTCATTCAGACCGGACAATGCTTTGAATGCACTTGCACCGAATTTTAGCGAATATATAAAAAAGCTTGAGAAAACAAGCGGCATTTCTGTTTCTTCTGTAGAACCTGCGGTTAAAGCATTGGAAAACAGACTGAAAGTCTTTGTGGACGCTGGTTGCGTTGCTTCTGACCACGGAATTTCTGTTATGCCTGTTTGTGCAGCTGTTGAAGATGCTGAAGGGCGCAAAATTGAAAAAGAAGCAGCAGAACGCGCACTGAAAAATGGACTTGAAGGCAAAAAAGTTTCTCAAGAAGATGCAATGTCTTATCAGGCTTATATGCTTGCATCCCTTGCACCGGTTTATCATAAATATGGCATTGTGGTTCAGCTTCATGCACAGGCAATACGTGATAATAATCCTAAAGCTTTTGCACAGCTTGGTGCAAACACAGGTTTTGACGCGAGCCATGATGCAGATTTCAGCCTTGCACTTTCAAGACTTCTTGGCCGTATGAACGAGCAGAATATGCCGAAAACAATCGTATATTCACTTAACCCGAAAGATTATTATTCTTTGGGCACGTTAATCGGCTGTTTTCAAGGCGGCATAAAAGGCAGAATGCAGTTTGGTTCTGCATGGTGGTTCTGTGACCATCGCGACGGAATGACCGAACAGCTTAAAACACTCGGCAACCTTGGAATGCTTTCGACATCTGTTGGAATGCTTACAGACAGCAGAAGTTTCTTGTCGTACCCACGGCACGAATATTACAGGCGCATTTTATGCAACCTTTTAGGCACCTGGGTTGAAAACGGCGAATATCCTTTTGACAGAAAACAGCTTGAATCAATTGTAAAAGCAATCTGTTTTGACAACGCAAAAACATATTTTTCAACCGACACAAAATAAGATATAGAAAATTGATTCAACATTATTAAAAAACATGCATTCTGTTCGCCAACACGCAAAACAGCAAAAAAATGAAAAAAAGCAATGGTTGCAAGAGCAAAAAATATATGGGAAAATAGACAAGGGCAAGTGATTAGTTTAAGAGTGAAAACATTCCATTGGAAAAATTACGGTTGAAATCCGTAATGCTTGCTCTTTTTTATATGGCATTTTGTAAAACTGTTGCTGCCGACGAACAGCTTAATTTTATCCTGACAAAAATCTCTGAAATCCTTTGAATTGAACTGTAGGAGAAAAGTAATGAATGATGAAGCAAAAAAATCCGCATACGAAATGGATTTTGAAGAATATATCCGGCATATCGATTCAAGTAAATCTGAAAAGGCTTCCAGCTGGCAGGCTGCTATTGGTTTGCAGCAGGTAGATGGACTTACTCCTTCTTCATATTTGTATGAAACGGCCAGAAAAAATATTGAAGGCGAAGTTACTTTTGAAGAAGTTGGAAAACTCATTGAATCCTATTACATCAATCGTTCAGACCGCAGCGAAACAGAAGCGCGCACAGAAGAAGCTGATAAAGTTTCTTACCGCATTGCACAGATTTTAAGTGAACCTTCTTTTAATTTCAGTCCAAGTCATTTAATTGCAATTCATAAAAGACTTTTTGAAGGCATTTTTAAGTTTGCCGGTAAAATTCGTGATTACGATATTTCAAAAAAAGAATGGGTTTTGAATGGTGATTCTGTAATGTATGGAGCTTCTTTTGAGTTAAAGGCAGCTTTGGATTATGACTTTGAAATGGAAAGACAGTTTAATTACAAAAATCTTTCAAAAGACGAAATTGTAAAACACATTACTTTTTTTGTTTCAAGATTATGGCAGATTCATGCTTTTGGAGAAGGCAACACAAGAACAGCTGCAGTTTTTACTATTAAATATTTGCGCTCTCTTGGTTTTACTGCAGATAACACAATTTTTGAACAGAACAGCTGGTATTTTAGAAATGCACTTGTCAGGGCAAATTATAATAATCTTCAAAAAGGAATTTCTGAAAATCCTGAATATCTGGAAAGATTCTTTAGAAATCTTATTCTAGGCGAAAAGAATGAACTAAAAAACAGATTCACACATATTGATTATGAAAAGATTCAGAATGTCCCAAATGTCCCAAATGTCCCAAACTCAAGTATAAGTGAAAGACAAAACAGTATCCTTGAACAGATAAAAAAGAACAATTCAATTACAAGCAAAGAATTAGCAGAAAAATTAAATGTTTCAGAAAAGACAATAAAGCGCGATATTGCCGACTTAAAAACAAAAGGGATATTAACATCTTCTGGCAAAACAAATAGTGGAATCTGGATTATTAAGGATGATTTTCTTGCTCATCCAGAACATTCGGAGGAAAACTAATTGGCACAAATAAAAAAAAGATGCAAGTTTAATAAAAGCCATTCTTCAGGCAGCCATTACAGGACAGTTGATTTCAAACTGTGGGGAAGAGATGCTGAAACAAGTTCAGCATGACGAAAGTTGTCATCACGAACAAGCAGATTGTCACTCCGAACTCCTATGATATTTGTCAATGCCATGGGAGCTCCTGACACCATTAATTTACGATGCCAGTGAAAGGGC
Source organism: Treponemataceae bacterium (assembly GCA_024402455.1). Next base: position 4,956 of record JAKSTS010000052.1, on the reverse strand, counting down.
TTTTTCTGCAAGTTTACTAACTTCTGGAGAAGTCCTTTTTTCATACGATGTACTATTTTTCAGCAGAGTGTACATCAACTCTGCCAGTTTTCTTGCTGCAGCTACAATAGCAATCTTTTTTGATTTGCTTTGTACCGTAGTCATATAAATAAACTTGTCCTTAATTGCTCCTCCGCCATTTGATCTTACATGTGACCATGCGGCAAGAATCAATAAAGAACGTAATCCAGAATTTCCGCATTTTGTAATATGTCCTAAACGGCAAACAGCTTTTAGACAGAATCATAGGAGAACGCAACAAAAAACTTCTTGCAGAATGGAAAGAATCATTAAAGAAAAAGCCAAAGGCAAAAAAGCCTGCTATTGTTGCTGCCGACGAACAGCTTAATTCTATTCTGGCAAAAATCTGTTAAAATAGTTGACTAACCAATTAAAACCAAATTAAACTGAATTCCTGCAATATTTTGTGCTTTCGCAGTAAAACTCGTAGAAAAGCTGCAGAAAAGAGAATTTTATGAAAGATGTTTCTTTAAATATCAAAAAACTGGCATTGTTTAATTTTTTTACAGAAGTTAAGTTTTATTCTCCTGTCATCGTTATTGTTTTTAATGCTTTTTTAGGAAATTACACAACGGCGATGTCTGTTCTTTCTGTAATGTCGCTTGCTGTAATTATCATGGAATTTCCGACCGGTATCTTGGGCGATTTAGCCGGCAAAAAATCGGCTGCCGTTATGGGTGCAATCTGCAATCTCATCGGCATAAGTTTATGGGCAATTTTTCCTGTTTACTGGAGCTTTTTAACTGGTGCGTTTTTTCTTGGAACAGCGACTGCGTTTTTTTCCGGCAATAACGAAGCACTTTTGTACGATTCCCTAAAAGAAAAAAACTTGCAGGAAGAATTTCATGTCTATCTTGGAAAAACAAATTACACAATGCAGGCAGCTCTAGTGTTTACAGCTGTTTTATCAACAATTCTTGCAAAATATTCAATGCGTCTTGTGCTGATTCTTTCGGTATTCCCTCAGAGTATAAGCGTAATTATTGCACTTACGTTTGTAGATACCGGCTACAAAGCACAGGTAAAAAATCCTTTTAAGCACGCAGCAAAGGCCTTTCAGAAAATTGCCAGAAATCCAAAATTAATCGGTTTAATATTTGCAAAATCTTTGCAGGAAGGTCTTTCGTCATCTTCTTATCAGCTTCAGGCTGCATATTTTAACAGTTTGTGTCCGCTCTGGTTTATTGGAATTTTACGAGGCCTTTCAAATGTGCTTGGTGCTTTGAGTTTTTATTTTTCAGATAAAATCTTCAAGAAATTTTCAAAGCGTGCCTGTTTAATTGCTTCTAATTTATACGGACGTCTATCAAGCCTTCTGGCATTAATCATAAATACAGTTGTTTCTCCGTTTCTGTTTATTTCGTCGTCAACATTTTTTGGTGTTTCAACTGTTGCAAACAGTTCACTTATGCAGGCAGAATTTTCTGATGAAGAAAGATCTACGATGGGTTCAATAACTTCGTTCATCGGTTCAATTGTTGTTGCAGTTTTTTCTGTTCTGGTAGGTTATATTGCAGACAGGCTTTCTGTCAGACACAGTCTTTTCATCATTCAAGCAGCTATGTTTGTGCCACTGTTTATTTACTGGCGGACTTTATGGAAAAAGCAGGATAAAACTGAATCAAACTAGATTCTTGCATGCAGATGGCTGCCAATGTAAAAGTGATGTCGTACCGGTTTTATTCGCTGCATGCGGCAGGTGTTTTTCTTCCGCTTAAACTGTCAGCTGAAATCCAGTACATGTGAATAAACTCAAACGCTAAACCGTTACTTTACTTTTATTCCCATAATTGATATATTTTTCTCTATAATAAGAACATAGTTCGGCGCGTTTTGCGCTGGCTTATATATTGGAGGTTTCCACATGATTAAGACCGTAAAAGATATCGATCTTACTGGCAAACGCATTGTAATGCGCGTTGATTTTAACGTTCCTATGAAAGATGGTGTTGTACAGGACGACACCCGCATCATGGCTGCATTGCCAACTATTAAATACATTCTTGAACAGAACCCACGTTCTTTGGTTTTGATGAGTCACTTGGGAGACCCAAAAAAAGACGTTAAGAAAGCTCAGGAAAAAGCAGAAAAAGCTGGAAAAACTTGGACAGATGCTGATGCTGAAAAATTCATCAACGGCAAAAACCGTCTTGAACCAGTTGTAAAATATTTTGCAGAAAAACTTGGAAAAGAAGTAAAATTCCTTCCAGATGCACTCGGACAGAAAGCAGCAATTGATGCTCTTCCAAACGGCGGAGTTGCAATGCTCGAAAATACACGTTTCCACAAAGAAGAAACTTCAAAAGAAGCTTCTGAACGTGATTCAATGGCAAAAGAACTTGCTACATACGGCGACATTTTCGTAAACGATGCTTTCGGTACAGCACACCGTGACCATGCTTCAACAGCTTCTATTGCTAAGTTTGTAAAAACAAACGTTGGCGGTTTCTTGATGGAAAAAGAAGTTAAATATATTGAACCAATGGTAACAAGCCCTGCAAAACCAATGGTTGCAATCATCGGTGGTGCAAAAGTTTCTTCAAAAATTGCAGTTCTCGAAAGCCTTCTTAAGAATGCTTCTGCTCTTATCATTGGCGGCGGCATGGCTTATACATTCCTCAAGGCACAGGGACACACAATCGGAAAATCTCTGGTTGAAGATGATTTCATTCAGACAGCAAAAGACCTTCTTGCAAAAGCTGCAGAAAAGAAAGTTCGCATCGTTCTTCCTGTTGACCATGTTGGTGCAGAAGAATTTGCTGACAAGAACCCTGTAAAAGTTGATGCAATTGATCTTCCAGACAATCTTATGGGTATGGATGTTGGTCCAAAAACTCTTGAAATCTACAAGAAAGAAATTCTTGCTGCTAAATCAATCGTTTGGAACGGTCCGGTTGGCGTTTTTGAATTTGAAAACTTTGCAAAAGGCACTGGCGAAGTAGCTCAGCTTGTTGCAGAAGCAACAGGAAAAGGCGCTATGTCTGTTGTTGGCGGCGGCGACTCAGTTGCAGCTGTAAACAAGTTCAACCTTGCTTCAAAAATGAGCCACGTTTCAACTGGTGGCGGTGCTTCACTTGAATTTCTCGAAGGCAAAACACTTCCTGGAATTGCTTGTCTTGAAACAAAATAATTACAATTTCATTTAACGGCGCCTCTTAAATTTTTTAGAGGTGTCTGAAATATATGGAGAATAAAATGGCACGTACACATTACATTGCTGGCAACTGGAAAATGAACACAAGCAAAGCTGAAGCTGTTGCTTTGGCAAAAGATTTGGTTGCTCAGCTCAAAGGCAAAAAAAACAAGTTCATGATTGGTGTTCCTTTTGTTTATCTTGATGCAGTTGCTCAGGTTGTAAAAGGTTCAAATATTATTCTTGCTGCACAGGACTGTGCTGCAACTGGCAACGGTGCTCATACTGGCGAAGTTTCTTGCGAAATGCTCAAGGACATCGGTTGTACATGTGTTATTCTTGGTCACTCAGAACGCCGCCACGAAATTGGTGAATCTGATGAACTTATTAACAAAAAAGTTCGCCGTGCTTTGGCACAGGGCATGGAAGTTGACCTCTGCATTGGTGAACTTCTTGCAGAACGTGAAGCTGGTGAAGCTGAAAATGTTTGTGCATTCCAGCTTTCAGCAGGTCTTGCTGGTGTAACAGCAGAACAGATGAAGAATGTAACAATTGCTTACGAACCAGTTTGGGCAATTGGTACAGGCAAAACAGCTACTCCAGCTGATGCAGAAGCAATCCACAAGTTCATCCGCGGTTACATTGCAAAGCTTTATAACCAGAAAGTAGCTGATGAAGTAATCATCCAGTATGGTGGTTCAATGAAAGCTTCTAACGCAGCTGAACTTCTTGCACAGCCAGATATCGACGGTGGTCTTATCGGTGGTGCAGCTCTTAAAGCTGAAACATTCGTTCCAATCTGTGAACTGTAATTAAAAGCTTTTTAAGCGTAAACCCGGGGCATTGGCTTCGGGTTTTTTTATTTTAAACAGAGTGAAATGTAAATTGAACATGTAATTTTCATTTTTTGTTTTTACTTTCCTCTAAATAAGCTTTCAACGCTTCTCAAGTGTTAATGCACGAATTGCTCTTAAAAACTTTTTATTTCTGGTCACTGTTCAGAAATAATTTTTAACTGTACAATTTGTTTATGAGCTTAACATTAAACGAAAATCTTAAAGAATATAAAATTTCAAGAATTCCGCATGTCCGGCTTTTGGGGCGGAATGTTCCAAATGCATTGCAAAGCGGCAGCCCTGTTGCACTTTTCTGGGGTGCTTCTGGGCTTGAGGTAAAAGCAAAATCAAGTGAAGTCTGGGCATTGGTTGAAACAGATTATTCTGTGCACGAAGTTTGGCTTTGTGTCTGGATCAACGGGCGCATTGTTTCGCGTTTCATGATGGAAAAAGGAAAGCACTGGATTTGTCTTGGACGTGCTTTTTCTGGAGAAACTGCAAATTCATTTTGTCTTATGCGCGATTCGCAGGCAATGAGCGAAGATTTTGAACAGATTTGCCTTGTTCATTCATTTGCTCTTGCAGAAAATGGCGAATTTTTCCCGGTTGACGAAAAAAAACTCAAAATTGAATTTGTCGGCGACAGCATTACGTCTGGAGAAGGGCTTGTCGGAAGCATAAACGAAGAGGAATGGATAAGCACATGGATTTCGCCTTCTAAGACTTATGCTGTTCAGGCTGCAAATGCTTTGAATGCAGAATTTTCACTTGTTTCTGAATGTGGCTGGGGCGTTGTTACCGGCTGGGACAATAATATAAATCTTGCAATTCCACCGATTTATGAAAAAGTCTGCGGCTCTTGCAAAGGCAAAAAACAGTCTGAACTTGGCAGCCTTGATTTTTATGATTTTTCTTCTAATAAAATGG
>JAKSTS010000051.1 GCA_024402455.1 Treponemataceae bacterium | reverse complement strand
GTTTGTGTGAATAGAGTCGAAAAAATCAATTTTAATTGTCTTCTGTCAGTTGAAATTGAAAGCGTGGCGTTACAGCTTCAATAAAGAATTGAATTATGTTAAAATGATTTTATGAGTGATTTTGTCCATCTTCATGTCCATTCAGATTATTCTCTTCTTGATGGTGCTTCTAAAATTAATACGCTTATTGACCGTGCCAAAGAATTAGGCATGACAGCGCTTGCTTTGACAGACCATGGAAACATGTTCGGTTCTCTTCGTTTTGAGCAGGCTTGCCATAAAGCTGGAATTAATCCGCTTGTCGGCTGTGAATTTTATGTTGCACCAGGCAGCAGGCATGAGCAGAAAGGTTCCGAAGAGGGCAACAGATATTATCACTTGATTTTGATTGCGAAAAATGTTCAAGGTTATAAAAATCTTTGTATGCTTACAAGCCGTGCCTTTACCGAGGGCATGTATTATAAACCTCGAATTGACCTTGAACTGCTTGAAAAATATCATGACGGTTTAATCTGTCTTTCAGCTTGCCTTGCAGGTCAGCTTCCTCAATTATTGCTTGCCGGCAAAAGGAAAGAAGCAGAAGAACTCGTAAAAAAGTACAGGGACATTTTTGGTCCAGACCATTATTATATTGAGCTTCAAGATCATGGAATTCCAGACCAGCGGAAAGTTGCACCAATGCTGATTGATGTTGCACGTACTGTGGGTGTTCCTATGGTTGTTACAAATGATATTCACTATGCACGCCCTGATGATGCAGCCGCACAGGATATTTTGCTTTGCGTTGGTCGAAAGAAGATGAGAAGCGAGCCGCATGGTGCAGAAGCTTATGCAGGCGGTCAGTTTTATATGAAAAGCGGCGAAGAAATGGCTCAGCTTTTCCCTGATTATCCTGAAATGATAACAAATACTAAGCGCATTGCTGATATGTGCGATTTGACAATTCCGCAATATAAAACACAACAGTTGAAAGACTGTCTGCCTGTTTATGAAATTCCAAAAGAATTTGCAACGCAAGATTTATATGTTCTTTATCTAGTTGAAACAGGTTTGCGCAAACGCTATAAGACAATTACAAAAGAAATTGTTGACCGTGCAATGTATGAGCTTGGCATTATCTTTCAGATGGGCTTTTCGGGCTATTTCTTAATTGTCTGGGACTTTATTAACTGGTCAAAAACGCATGGAATTCCAATCGGACCTGGACGCGGTTCTGGTGCGGGTTCTCTTGTTGCATATGCAATGACCATTACTGACATTGATCCATTCAGATTTAAATTAATTTTTGAACGATTCTTAAACCCTGAACGTGTAAGTATGCCTGATTTCGATGTTGATATGTGTTTCGAAGGACGGCAGGATGTTATCAAATATACACGTGAACGGTATGGTGATCCGCAGGTTGGTCATATTGTAACATTTGGAACATTGAAAGCTAAGGCTGTTATTGCAGATGTTGGCCGTGCTTTGGGTATTCCGCTTTCTGATGTTAACATGCTCAAAAAGTGTATACCGGAAGGGATGAAAGTACACTTAAAAGATGCTTTTGCAGAACCTGATGAAAAGCACCCTGACTTTGGTCAGCTTCGACCGTATCGTGATGACCCGCGCTATAAAGAACTTTTTGACTTGTGTTTTAAGCTTGAAGATGTAAACCGAAACACATCGCTTCATGCTTCGGGTATCGTTATCGGTCGAAGTGAACTGCCTGAATGGGCGCCGGTTTATAAAGATTCTAAAACTGGAAAAGTCGCAGTTCAATATACAATGGACATAATTGAGCCTTGTGGTCTTGTAAAGATGGACTATTTGGGCTTGAAAACATTGACTCTTATAAAATATGCAGAACGAATTATCCGAAAGCGAAAAGGTTTTGAAAATTTCAAAACAGAAGAAGTTTCTGAAAGTGATGAATTGACTTTTGATTTGTTCTGTCGTGGTGACACTGTTGCAGTTTTTCAGTTTGAAAGTCCTGGTATGCAGAAAATTTTGCGCGAAGCACAACCTAGGCGTCTTGAAGATATTGTTGCCTTGAATGCTCTTTATCGTCCAGGTCCAATGGATTATATTCCAAAGTACATTGAAGGAAAACTTCATCCAGAAACTGTTACTTATCCAGACCCGTGTCTTGAAGATATTTTGAAAGAAACTTACGGTGTAATGGTTTATCAGGAACAGGTTATGCAGGTTGCGCAGCGCATTGCAGGTTTCTCTCTTGGTGGTGCAGATATGCTTCGCCGTGCAATGGGAAAGAAAAAACTTGAAGTTTTGATGCAGAAAAAAGAAGAATTTATTGAAGGTGCATTAAAACAAGGTTTTGCAAAAGAGCATGCTGATGAAATCTTTGAGATTATGGTTCCGTTTGCGGGCTATGGTTTTAATAAAAGCCATGCAGCGGCATATTCTGTTGTCGCTTATCGAACTGCATATCTAAAGGCACACTTTCCGGCAGAATTTATTGCAGCTAACTTGACGAACGAAATTACAAGTACAGATAAATTGCCTGAATATATTGCAGAAGGCCGTTCAATGGGAATTGCAATTGACCCGCCTGATGTAAATCGCTCAGATAAAGTTTTTGATGTTGTTGACGGGCGCATCGTTTATGGTCTTTTGGGCATAAAAGGTTTGGGCGAAGCTGCTGCAGAAGAAATTATAGCCAAGCGGCAGAAAGATGGTCCGTACAATAGTTTTATGGATTTTCTTGACCGCGTAGATTTGCATACAGTAAATAAAAAAGCAATTGAAGTAATGATTAAAACTGGCTGTTTTGACAATGTGGACAGTCTTCCGCGTTCTGTGCTTTTCTTGAATCTTGAAAATGCTGTTGATTATTCTGACCGCAAAAAAGAAGATACAAAATACGGTCAGGTCAGTTTATTTGAAGAAGCAGGCGAAAAAGAATACGCAGATTTTGTTTTTCAGCAGGTACCAGACTGGACCATGCAGGAAAAACTTGCAATTGAAAAAGAACTTATCGGTTTTTATATTTCAGGTCATCCTCTTGATGAATATCGCAGTGTTATTGAAAAAGCAGAAACTTTCAATGTTGCAGAACCTTCAAGAGCACAAAAAGACAAGATTTATACAATAGTTGGAATGGTCAAAAGTATTCGTACTATTACAACAAAGACGGGCAAACTTATGGCATTCTGCCAGTTTGAAGACATAAACGGCAATATGGATTTGACCTTTTTCCAGAAACCTTGGGAAAAATTTGCTCCTGTCTTGAAAATTGATGGAGTTTATGGATTTAAAGGCAAAGTCGATCTTTCAAGAGACACGCCGTCATTTTTGGTTGATGATGTAATTGATCCAAAAGATTTGCAGGAACGCTCTGTAAGGGAAGTTCATGTAAAACTTGAAAATAAGATAAAAACAGACAGAGATTTGCAGCCGTTGAAAAATTATCTGTTTGAAAAAAGCGGTAACTGCAAAGTATATTTTCATATTGAGATTGGCAGCAAATCATATGTTGTCATGGCAAATCAGCAGCTTGCAGTTCCTTCAGATAATGAATTCCTTGCCAGTGTAAAAGAATTGCCTTTTGTTGAAACTGTATGGAAAGAATAGCAGATTTACTGTAAATTAGTTTTTGTATTTAAATTAAAATTATAAAAAAAAGAGGTGGATTATGTTAATGAATATTTTGAGTTTGATTTCGCTGCTTGTTTCTGTTTATACATTACTGCTGTTTGTTCGTGTTATTTTAACATGGGTTCCGTCAATGGAATATTCAAAATTCGGCAGGTTCCTTGCTGAAATTTGCGATCCTTTTCTGAACATATTCAAAAAAGTACGTTTTCTGCGTGCAGGCAATATTGATTTTACACCGATGCTTGCAATTGGCTCTCTTGTAATTGTTTCTTCTGTTTTGCAAAGCATAATTAACAGCAGACGAATTTCTGTTGGTGTAATAATTGCAAGCGTAATTAATTTGTGCTGGTCTGTAATAAGCACTGTTTTTGTTGTATTTATCGTTGTTGTACTTATCAGATTAATTGTAAATTTTTTGAATAAAGATACAGATTCTCAAATCTGGGTTCAGCTTGATAAAATGATTTCGCCTGTTGCATATCATCTTTCAAATATGATTTTCCCGAAAAAATACATAAAGTATCAGACTGTTCTTATTGTAACTCTTATAGCGCTTGTAGTTTGTTATTTCCTTTTGGAATTTATTCTTCTGTTTATTGCTGGCTTTTTTGCAAGTTTGCCATTTTAATGGGAAGTTTGCAAAAGCTTTAAGTTTTTATAGGAGGCAAACCGGTTATTTCCGGCATGTATGAAACTTCGCGAAATTTCTGTTCCTGTTACCTCTCTACATGGAGTAGGTGCGTCAACTGCAAAATTATTTTCGCATCTCAATATTTATACAGTCGGGGATTTATTGAGTTATTGGCCTCGGCGTTTTGACGACCGTACTAAATATGTTCCGTTTAATCAATTTGCACACCAGAAAATAAACACTATTGCAAAAGTTGTTGCCCACGAATGGTTCGGTTATGGAAACATGCGGACGCTTAAAGTTATTGTTGAAGACGAAACAGCCCGCGCTGAACTGGTCTGTTTTAACAGGTCTTTTCTTGAAAAAACACTTTTTATTGGTGCTTCGGTCTGCATAAACGGCAGTTTCAGTCTTCGTTATGGAAATATTCAGTCTTCTTCTTTTGAAGCAGAACCTTTGCCTTTTGAAACTGCAAAAAATATTTTTGAAAAGTCATCTTTAGACTGTTTGAACAATGAGCCGCTTTCTGAATATTTTCAAAAAAGAAAAATTCTTGCAGTTTATCCTTTGACGGCAGGTTTAAGTCAGTCTGCTTTGCGAAAGGCGGTTGCACGCGCCATAAAAGAATATGCAAAGGGCATTTCTGATGAACTGCCGGAAGATGTTATTCTGCGTCATAAACTGCTGCATAAAGCAGAATGCATAACTGCAATGCACATGCCAAAATCTCTTGAAGAAGCAGAAAAAGCGCGCATCAGCCTTATTTTCGAAGAATTTTATCAGTTTCAGATTCAAATAGGACTGCGTTCGTTAAAACACCGTGGAAAACTGCCGGATGATACGATTTTTTCATCAACCTCTTCTATTATAGAAGAAGCAAAATCTTCAAGTGAAAATGGATCTGCTGTTTCTGCTTCAAAAGCAGCACAGGATACAATTGAAGTCTGTTTTTTAGACAATCTTTCTCCACGGCAGAAAATTGTGCTGAAAACATTGAAATTTGAACTTACCATAGACCAGAAAAAAGTCATTGCAGAAATGAATGCGGATATTGACCGCTCTTATGATTTAAAAACGCCTTATTCAATGGCGCGGCTTCTTCAGGGCGATGTTGGTTCCGGAAAAACACTTGCAGCTTTTTTTGCATGTCTTCGGGTCATTGATTATGGCGGTCAATGTGCAATGCTTGCGCCGACGGAACTTTTGGCAAGGCAGCATGCAGAAAATGCAGCAAAGCTTTTGGAATGTGCAAATGTTTCAATTGCATTTTTGACCGGCAATATTAAAGCTGCCGGCAGAAACCGGCTTTTAACAGAACTAAAAACCGGTAACATAAATCTTGTAATTGGAACACATGCGCTGTTTTCGCACAATGTACAGTATTTTGATCTTCGTCTTGCAGTAATTGATGAGCAGCATCGGTTTGGTGTTTTGCAGCGCAATGCAATTCTTGAAAAAGGCCGCCGTATTGCGGTGCAGAATGCAGAGCATGAAAATCAAACTTTGCCGCCGCAATCGTCTTATATTACACCGAATTTGCTTATGATGTCGGCTACACCGATTCCGCAGACTCTTGCACTTTCTGTTTTTGGCGATCTGGATGTTTCTATTATAAAGTCGATGCCACTTGGCCGCCTGCCGATAAAAACCCATTTGACAAAACAAGGCAGCGAAGAAAATGTTTATCGCTATGTAAGGTCTGAATTGCAGGCAGGAAGGCAGGCTTATTTTGTTTATCCATTGATTGAACAGGGTGAAACCGATGAAGAGCAGGGCGGTACAGGGTTAAAATCTGCAGAGCAGATGTTTGAATTTCTTTCTGAAAAAATTTTTCCAGAATATCAGATTGCATTGATTCATTCAAAAATTGAAGAAAACGAACAGCGTGAAATTATGCAGAAATTTAATGAAAACAAAATACAGATTCTTGTTGCAACAAGCGTTGTTGAAGTTGGTGTAGATGTTCCTAATGCAACGTGCATGGTTATTGAACATGCAGAGCGTTTTGGTCTTGCTGCTTTGCACCAGCTTCGCGGACGTGTCGGCAGAAGCAGTTTGCAGTCGCATTGTTTTTTAATTTATTCAGAAAAATTAACAGAAGAAGGCAAATCAAGATTAAAAGCGCTGTTTGAAAGCACAGACGGTTTTTATATTGCAGAAGAAGATCTGCGGCTTCGCGGACCTGGCGAAGTACTTGGTGTTCAACAGTCTGGCTATCTTACATTGTCTATTGCAGATCCTGTGCGCGATGCAGAAATAATGAACATTGCCCGTACAGAAGCTTTTAATCATATTCGTGATGGAATTTTTCAGGAATAATAATGTTTTGAAAATTGCAGTTTTTAGAAACATGCATAAAAAATGCACCTCCTAAAATTGAACTTTATTTGTCCAGCTGTAGGGGTGCACTTCATTATGTGCTTTTTTGTTTAACTGTTAAGCTACATAGCTTTCAAGACGGATTCTTCTATTATATTGGCGCATATGTACAAATGCACTTTTTTCAATCTGGCGCACTCGTTCTTTTGTTATGTTCAAAAGTTTGCCTACAGATTGAAGTGAAAGTTCTTCCTGATTGTTGAAACCATAGCGATAGCGCAAAACCTGAGCTTCTCTTTGTGGAAGTGTTTCGAGTGTATCGTGCATATCCCGTTTTAAATTTTCTTCGATTGCTTGTTCTTCAAGAGAAATTTGTTTTTCATCAATAATTGAATCACCTACAGTTTTTGAAGTTTCTTCATGTGAAGAATTGTTTGCTGCAATTGGTGCATCAAAAGAAATAAATTCTTTAGAAATAAGCATGATTTCGCGTGCATGTTCTTTTGAAATATCAAGTTCACATGCAATTTTTTCAATTTCTTCTTCAAAAGACATGCCTTTTGACATGTTCTGTCGTATTTTATCAAGTTTTCGCATTTCTTGAATTTTGTTTGCAGGCAGTCTGATTATTCTTCCTTTTTCTTCTATTGCTTTAAGCATTGAACGTCTGATCCACCAGACAGCATAAGACAAAAATCTAAAACCTTTGCTTGGGTCAAAATGATCAATTGCTTCAATAAGACCAAGATTGCCTTCGCTTACAAGGTCTTCAAAATCAAGACCAAGATTTTGATATTGTTTTGCAAGTTTTACTACAAATTTTAGATTCGATGTAATAAGCTTGTCTTTAGCTGCTTTATTTCCATTTATTGCTTTTTGTGTAAGTTCATTTTCTTCTTCTTTTGTCAAAAGCGGGATGTTGCTGATTTCTTCGAAATAAAATCCCATAGCACTGTCTTTGTTTGAATATTTTTTATCAAGCATTGTTTTTTCCTTCTGAGGTTTTTAACCTTCTGAATGATTTTATAAGTTCCAATTTCTTTTTTTTAGAACTTTCAGTGTTTTCACAAAATCTTTACATAAATTATTTAGCAAAAAGTGTGCCAACTTTTTAAAAAGAAAAAATATTTTTTTGCGTTAATGAATCAATGTGGGGTTTCGTTATTTTTGCAGATTTTAGAATAATAAATGTTTTAATTATTTATATTATAAAAAGATATGTAAAAATGTCAGATGCTTTAAAATTTAGTCAGAACAGTCTTTGGCATTCATTCAGTTCATTTTTTTTCTACATGTTGATTTAATAAAAAAAAGATGTGTCAAAATGAAACACTCGATATCTAGCATGAATAAGTTGTGTTATTTTGACACGTTTTTCGATTATTAATTCTTATAGAAATATAGAAAATTGATTTGTTTAAAAGTTTTTCGTGTTCAGCAGTCTTCTTTTTATCAAGATGAACGAAAAATAGTTTCGGTTTATTTTGAAAACTGCATTTCTTGCTGCTTGTTCCTGACATGTTGATTCAAGCTTAAAAATAAAAAAAAATGAAAATTTATCCCAATAAAAGACAAAAAAAATAAAAATAACTAGATATATCTATAAAACCTAAATGTAGTTTGTTCATGCGTTGCATTTTAACTACAGTCTGATGCATGCGGCTGTATGCAAAATGTACAGCTGATTAAAAAATCAGGCATCAGCTATTTTGTTTTATGGAGAATTTGTGAAAGTGAAAAAGCTTAATATTCTGTTTGGAGCATTCCTGTTTGTGCTGGTTATTTCCTGTTCTGGTGCTCCTGGTAGTGTCAGTGTTTTAAGCGGCGATTTTGAAACACCTGAATTGAAATTGCTGTCATGTGAAAGCAGCGATGAAATTTCTCTTATTTTTTCAAAACCAGTAACTGGAACTTTTATTGAAGTTGGTCAGGCTTCAAACCTGCAGATTGAAAGTGCACTTTACTGTGCTTTAGACAAAAAGATTGAAGCTGAATATATTCAGAAGAATTCATCTGTACTTGAAATTAAATTCAGGGAACCCACTAAAGTCGGTGAATCTTATATAGTAAGAGGTACTGTAATTGATGAAAATAAAAATACTTTGACTTTTGCGTCTGTGTTCAGCGGTTATAATGACCGTGTACCGGAGCTTGTTTTAAGTGAAGTACAGACGAAATATTCAAATCCAAAAGCTGAATTTGTAGAAATATACGCAAAAACCCAAGGAAATCTCTCTGGTGTATGTATTTATTCTGCATATGACGGTGCAAAAAAACGTTATGAATTTCCGCCTGTTGATGTAAAAGCCGGTGAATATATTGTTGTTCATTATCGAAACATTGAAGCAGACACAGTGAATGAAACTGGTGAAGATTTAAAAATTTCAAAAGGAACTTTTTCGAGTAACTCAAGAGATTTATGGCTGGATAATACAAGTGCAAGGCTTGGAGATAAAACAGATGTAATTCTGCTTGAAAAAAGTGCAGACGGCACTGTTCTTGATGCTGTCGCGTATGCAGATTCTTCTCTTGAGGACTGGCCAAAAGAAATTTACAAAGAAGCACTGCACCGGGCTGCAAAAGATGGCGTCTGGCAGGATGTATCGATAAAAAATGCTGTTAATGGTGATAGGATTTCTGTAACGCGAACTTTATCAAGACAGGGCAGCCTTGATAAGGCAGATGTTTATAATAAAAGTGCATGGCTTGTAACTGCAACAAATACAGCAAGTCCGGGCGGTCCAAATTCCAGCAGGGAATAATAGTGTTTAGAGATGTTTTGGTGGCAAAGCAATGAAACCTGTGTTTGTTTTTATGCGTGTTATATAATCTTGTACAGATTCCAGAGGCTTTTCAAAAGCAACGCCACCAAGACAATGCATGTTTGTTATATCGTGCATGTCAGAGCCGCTTGTTCCTGGAAGATTATGCAATTTTGCATATTCAATTGCTTTTTCGTTTTCTTCCGGCTTGTTTGCAGCATTATAGACTTCAACTGCATGAACATCATCTGGATGCAGGTTTATAGATTTGATATAACTTCGCATTCTGTACGGATGAGCTTGAATCATTAGACCGCCTGCACTGTCTATCATTTTGAAAAGTGCAGCGTGAGAAACATTCATTATTTCAGGGTGTTCTATAAGCCATTCTTTTGTTATGCCGTAAAGCAGGTATTCATCGCCTGAAAAGTTGTATTCAATGCCGAAAAAGACGGAAAAATCTGTGCTGCGTGCTGCTTCTTTTGCATGTTCGTAGCCGAGGCAATATGCTTCAACTTTGTCTTGCCAGCTGAGGTCTCTGTCAATTGCGCAATTTCCATTAAAGAAATGGTCTGTAATGAAAAAACCAGAATAACCAAGTTTTCGATATGCGTCTACGGCTTCTGCACCTGTCGTTACGGCACAGGCACTTGCTTCTGCTGTATGTAAATGTGTTTCGTATATGTAATTTTTCATAGAAAGTAATTGTATTTTAAAAAAAAAAATAAATCAATTCAATCATGAATACAGTACTAAAAAGTTAGAAAATCTGTTTTTGAAGAAAACATAATGTTCTGAGCCGGTTTTATTCTTTTATACGGCAGCTATGCTGCAGATTTGTTTTGTGATTGTGTTGAAGATTTCAATTTTAAGTTTTTTATTGAATGTGACGTGTTTTTTTGTTTATAAAAAAAAGGGCTGCCTGTTTTTTTTAGACAGCCCCATAAAATTTAAATTTTAAAAGTCTGAAAAATGCTATTCTGTTTTTTTGCTTTTTTTCGGCTTTTTCTCGCTTGCCGGCTGGTCTTCTCCTGTACTTTTCAAAAGTTTTACAGAAGCGCCTTCTTCTGTTTCAAGCTGTGTCCTTTTTCCGATAATGACTTCTCGTGCGGCATGTGCAGCAGCAATTTGTTCTGCAACAATTGAAGCATTTTCTTCAAGGTTTGCAATTTTGTCCCTTATTTCTTCTGCTTCATGTTCAAGTGAGCTGATTTTTTTGTCTGCATCGTTTAATGCCGTGTTCAGCTGCATGATGTCAATTCGTCTGTTTATTGAAAGCAGTTCAGTCCGTTCTTTTGCAATTGATTCAATTTCCTGTGTTCCAATTCCTTCGCAGTCAAGAATTATTTCTCCGTCTTTTGTGCAGTATCTGCTTATGTATGAACGGCCGGCTGTACGGCAAAGATCGTCCTGGTTTATTTCAACTTGTGCAATTTCGGCATTTATCTGAGCTATGCGTTTTTTTCCAGACATTTCAGATGCACCAAGCTGTTCAAGTGTCTGATTTGCAACTTCTGTTTCGCCTGCAACTTCGAGAATCTTGTCTTTTAGTGCTTCAATTTCTGCATTTAAATTTATGCAGCTGTCAAATGCTTTTTGAAGTTCTGGTGTTACAGCATGACCTTTAAGCGCATCTTCGCCAGCGTCTACAATAATTCTTGCAGCAGAGATAAAAACCTGCTTAATTTTATTTTGCTGAAGAAGAGCAGAGTTTTTTGCTGAAGAAAGCTTTATTTGCAGTGCCAGTTTTTGAAAGAAAGATGCATTTTCGATTGAATCTTCAATTTCTTTTGCTTTCTGTTTATAGTCGTTTTCTAAAGCTTCGAGGTGCTCTGCTTCTTCAAAATGTGTTTTATAAATTTCTGGCATTGCAGTGTTTTTGTTTTTATAAAGCAAATCACCGAATGCTGCCAAAGTTTCATTTGACTGAGCTTCTTTTGCAGAGAGTGTTACCTGCAAATTTCTGGCCTGTGTTTCAAGGTTTTTATTCTGTTTTACAAGTTCTTCTATTTCTGCAATGTTGCGCAAAAGCTGCTGTTTTGTTCCTGCCGCAGCTGCATAATCAACCGAAAGCTGCTGTTCAACCATTGGGGCTGATGCCTGGAGTACTTGTCGACCCACAGAAATTTCAAGCTGATCAATGTGCGAAAGCAAAGATTTTTTCTTTGATTCTAAAGCAGATACTGTTTTTTCCTGTATGTTCATTTTATTCCTCCTTAAATAAGTACAAAATCAAAACGATAAAGGTCAACGGTAAAAAAATAAATTTTTAGTGCTGCCTAAAAAAATAACTTATAATGAGCTTTAAGCTCTTATGATGTCATTTCAATGACGTTATGACTAACTATAAGGTGTTTTTTTTGAGCATGCAAGTATGTTTTTTGAAAAAAAATGCTGCAATGTTACTGTGCATGTGTCATTTTTTCTGTTTCAGTTTTTTAGATTTTGTCTTAATGTTTCCATACTTTTCATCTAATCAAAAGATTTCTTGACAACTCAAAGAATTCAAACTTATCATTTAACGTTGAAGTTTTTAAATTGGCTGTAAGCTTTTAAACTTCAATAAGAAACTGTCTTTTTTCTATAAAAAACTGTGCAGTTTGTGTGTCTGTTTTTCTTTAATTTATGAAATAAATATTATTTCAACAGAATGGAATCTTATGACAAGGTTTCTGTTTTGCATTCGATTTTTAGAAAAAACAGGACATTTTAAATATGCTGCAGAAAATATAGAAAAATTATTCAAAAAAACTTATGCACTGTTTTTAAACTGTAATGGTATGTTAAAAAATTCTGCTATGTTGAAAAGAATAGTTTTAAAGATTGCTTAAAAATTGTCTTTGAAAAAAGATGATGTTTTGAAAGTTTCTTAAGTCAAAATATAAGAGAGGGTGTTTTCATGGATTTTACTACTAAAATGGTACGAAATGTTGCTATTGCTGGACATGGTCAGACAGGAAAAACTACATTGTTTGAACAGCTGCTCTTCGTTGGTGGTGCTATAACAAAGCCTGAGTCAGTTACAGCTGGCAAAACTGTCAGCGATTATACTCCAGAAGAAATCGAGCACAAAATTTCTATCTATTCTGCTCTTGCTCATATTACATGGAAAGACACTAATATAAATTTCTGGGATACACCTGGATCTTCTGATTTTGTCGGAGATGTTATTTCTGCATTCAGGTCAAGTGAAGTAGCACTTATGCTTGTTGATGGTCGTTCCGGGGCTCAAATTGAAACAATCAAGTTGTGGCGTGATCTTGACCGGCGTTCAAAACCGAGAATGGTTTTCATTAATCATTGTGACGATGAACGTACTGATGTTGCCGCTGTTTCAAAAGATCTTCATGATAAATTTAATGTACAGACTTGTCCGCTTACAATTCCAATGGGAAAAGACGCAAATTTTTCTGGCGTTATTGATGTTTTAAAAGGCAAGGCTTATCCGGTCAGTGCAGATGGAACTATGGAGAAACCTGCAGCTATTCCTGCTGAATTCAAAGATGATTATGAATCTGCACGTGGTGTTCTTGCCGGTGCGGCTGCAGAAGGCGACGATGATTTGCTCATCAAATTCATTGATGAAGGTGAGTTGACAGATGAAGAGATTACAAGCGGACTTAAAGTTGCTTTTGAAAACAACCGCATCGTTCCTGTTTTCTGCGGCGAAACTTTAAAAAATTCCGGTTTGGTTCCTCTGCTTGATTTTATTACTGAAATTGCGCCGTCTCCATTGGAGAGGCTTGAAACAGCAAAGACAAAAGAGGGTTCAGAAGTTACTGTAAAAATTTCAGAAAATGCACCGCTTTCGGCTCTTGTTGTAAAAACTGCAAGCGACCAGTTTTCGGGTCGCATTTCATATATCAAGGTTATGACGGGTACACTTTCTGCTGATTCAGAAGTATTCAATCTTGCAGAAGGCCGCAAGGAAAAAATCGGCAAGCTTTTCCGCTGTGTCGGCAAAAAGCTTGAAGAAATAAAATCTGCTGCTGCCGGCGACATTTGTATTGCTACAAAACTCAGTTTTACAAAAACCAGTGAAACTCTCGCAGCTTCTCTTGAAACTTTGCCGTTTGTCCGGCTTAGACACCCGGAACCGGTTTATTCAATGGCAGTTTCGGCGAAAGACAAGAAAGAAGAAGACAAAATGA
This sequence comes from Treponemataceae bacterium, assembly GCA_024402455.1. The sequence continues at coordinate 456 of JAKSTS010000051.1, read as the reverse complement.
GCGAGCTGCTTTCAAAATATGCAGAAGAAGACAGAACGCTGTTTTATAAATATAATGCAGAAACAAAGCAGAATGTTCTTTCTGGCATGGGCGAGCTTCATATTTCAATTTTATTGAAGAAGGTTCAGGCTCAGACAAAAATCAATATTCAGACTGCTGTTCCTCGCATTGCATATCGTGAAACAATTCAGAGAAAAGCACAGGCTGAATACACGCATAAAAAACAGTCCGGTGGGCATGGTCAATATGGTCGTGTTGTTCTTTCAATTGAAAGCCTGCCAAGAGGTGAATCGTTCAAGTTTACAAATGCTGTTTTTGGCGGTGCAATTTCCAAGGGTTATATTCCTGGTATTGAGAAAGGTGTCCGTGAAGCTATGGAAAATGGAATTCTTGCCGGATATCCTGTCGTTGATGTGGCTGTTACAGTTCTTGATGGAAAGGAACATCCTGTTGACT
>JAKSTS010000050.1 GCA_024402455.1 Treponemataceae bacterium | reverse complement strand
AAACCAATGGCTGATATTGATATTACAGGTAAACTTGATGATAAAGCTTTGATTTCTGCACGCAAGACTTTTGCACAGACAATCAAAAAGGTAACAGATGATACTGCAAGCTTGAACTTCAACACTGCTATCAGTCAGATGATGATTTTCATCAACGAGGTTTCTAAATTACCAGAAGTTCCAAAAGCAATGTGGTCAGACTTTGTAAAAGTTCTTTCTCCATACGCTCCTCACCTTGGTGAAGAACTCTGGGAAAAACTTGGCAACAAAGAAACAATTGCATACGTTCAGTGGCCAACTTACAATGAAGAGTTCACAAAAGATAACAGCTGTACAATTGTAGTTCAAGTCAATGGAAAAATCCGTGATAAACTTGAAATGCCAATGAACACTGATAAAGCAGAAATTGAAAAAGCAGCACTTGCTACAGAAGGTGCAAAAAAATTCCTTGAAGGAAAAACACCTCTTAAAGTAATTGTTGTACCAAACAAGCTTGTAAATATCGTAGTAAAATAAGCATCAAATAAATACCGGACAGCAGCCAACAAAAGTGCACCTGTCCGGCATTTTTTTATGGAGAGACAGCATTATGATGAATTACATTGATTTTCGAAGCGACAGCGTAACATGGCCAACAGAAGAAATGCGTTCTGCCATGCAGCAAGCCATTGTCGGTGACCATGCTTTTGACGAAGACCCGACAACAAAAGAACTTGAAAATTATGGCGCAAGTCTTGTTGGAAAAGAAGCCGCATTGTTTGTTCCAACAGGAACACTTGCAAATCAAATTGCACTTCTGACCTATTGCAACAGAGGCGATGAAGTCATTGTCGATAATAATTCACATATTGCTCAATATGAATCTGGCAGCGCTTCAATTCTTGCAAATGTTCATCTTAAAACAATTGAACCAAAAAACAATGCAATTACATCAGATGAAATCGCTGCAAAAATTCGGAACAACAAATTTAATGCAGAAACAACGACATCTCTAATCTGCATTGAAGATACAATGATGAACGGCAACACAATTCCGCTCGAAACAATCAAAGATCTTCGTTATCTGTCAACACGTTACCATATTCCTGTGCATCTTGACGGAGCACGACTTTTTAATGCTGCTGCTGCACAAAATGTTACTGCAGCAGAAATTGCACAGAATGCAACTTCTGTTATGCTCTGTCTTTCAAAAGGATTATGTGCACCAGCAGGTGCTTTGCTTTGTGGAAACAAAAGTTTTATTGAAAAAGCCAAAACAAACAGAAATTTACTTGGTGCAACAATGCATCAAAGCGGCATTATTGCAGCAGCAGGTTTAATTGCATTAAAAAATATGCGGCAGCGTCTGTCGCAAGACCACGAAACAGCTTTTTATCTTGCAAACAATCTGACCCAATTTGAAGAACTTGAAATTGACATAACAAAAGTTGAAACAAACATAGTCTACTGCCGCTTCAAAGATGAAAATTTTGAAAGCGAAGCATTCTGTGATTTTTTCAAAAGTCATAATATTCTGTTGCAGCCACCTTTAGAAGACGGCACAATGCGGCTAATGACACACAGATGGATAAACAGACAAAACGTTGATACTTTTATACAGACAATGAAAGAATTTCTTAAATAGCCTAAATATCAAGTTTTAATAAAAGCTATGTTAAATTCTGTCATGCTGAATTTGGGGATGAGTGATAAGTTTTGTCATGCTGAATTTATTTCAGCATCTACGCTACATATAGTGTGTTAGATTCCGGATCAAGTCCGGAATGACATAGAATTTAATCTTTTTGGACGTCCCCAACAGATTGTTTTTACGGTTTTATGCCGGAAAAACTATGGATTTTATAACTCGACATTCAGGCTAAATAAGCTTTAAACAAAAAAAGCTGACTGATAATCTTAATGCATAGCGTCCTTATTCCAAATTTGTTAGCCTTTGCCCACTTTCAAGACGGAATCCATACGCTATATTCAGTGTAGATGTCAGAATAAATCCGGCATACAATGCTTTTCAGACAGCTCTTTTTATAGCTTTTATATAAGTCAGCCAGCATTACTGACCGTTTGCTTTTTCCCAGGCATAAATAAATTCAAGCATATACTGCTGAATATTACCAAACCATTTCTGCTGCATTTTGCATGCTTCAACACCAATATAGCGGTAATGCCAGCATTCATAGCGGTAACCTGTTACGTCTTCATAACCATCCGGGAAAGAAAGCGAAAAGCCATATTTCATGCCGTTTTTTGCAAGCCACTTTCCAAGCTTTGTGTCTATAAAGTCATCTGTAATTGAACCAAAATCAATTGCAGTTCCAAGCTGATGCTGACTTGTGCCAGGTTTTGCAGATTCTCTGTCTGCAACAGCCTGACCAAGCTGCTTTACATTGCGTGCATACAAATTTTTTTGATATTCATAAGACCTGAAAGTTGAACTTACAAGCACCGAAACGCCATCTTTTGCAGCAGCGTCTGACATAACCTGCAAAGCTTTTTCAACAGGCAGCCTTAAAGACAAATCATTTCTGTTAATTGCATAATGATTATTTGCTTTTAAAGCAACCAGATCTTCAGGCTTATAATCTTGACTTAGAAAATGGCGCTTATCAACCAATGTCAAAAGATAATCTGTATCAGCTGCAAGCACCACATCTAAATCGTTTAAAAACTGCTGCTTATTTTCAAGAATAATTCTTGCACTTGGAATTTCAAGTGATTCAACAACTGACTCAAGAAGCCTCTCTTTTTCTGATGCAGAATCAGCGCAAGAAACAGAAACAACAAAAGCAAGCAGCAGCGGCAAGAAATACCATTTTTTAGACATTTACAAAACTTCCGTCAATGAAAAAATTATAGGAAAACAATCTACAAAACCAGTAGATTCAATGGCTTTCTGTGCAATAGGTGAAGGATGCATTATATAAATTTTATTTCCTGCATCCTCTGCATCATCATAAGCAGCAAGCAAAACACCCAAGCCAGACGAAGACAAATTGGTAATTTCAGCCATATCTATAACAAGATTTGTTTCTTTTGCAATTGCAAAAACTTTTGTTTGAAAATCAAGATATGTATAAGAATTAAGTACACCGGAAACTTCCAGCAAAACATAGTTTGCGCCTTTTTTTTCCTTTATAACAATCTGTTCCATAAGATAAAAGCCTCCCCTCTCTTTTGCAAACAGCATACCGAAATAATATCCATCCAAAAAAATGGCAATTTTATGGATGCGATAAACAGTAAGAACACATACCGCCTATCAAACAACAACTCTTAGCCCTTTCAATATTTATTTGGACTTTTATATTCTCAAACAAAAGATTACTGCGTCACTTCCCTCTTTCACAGAACCTTTTGCTTTTATAATTTTTAATATTTCTAAAAAAAGATACAAAAACCGGTTCACAAAAATACAACCGATTTTTTAAATCTTCGACATTAAACACCTTGTTCTTGAGGTTTTAACATTTTTATAGAAACAATGGTTACATCGTCCTGAACTTCTTTTGAAACAAACTGAACCATGTCATCGTAAATAAAATGAACCATTCTGTTTGAATCATAAGTCTTATTGTCAACAATAAGCTTTTGAACACGGTCTTTGCCATAAAATTCGCCACGCAGAGAAACAGAATCAAGCAAACCATCCGTACAAGCCAAAACAATATCACCAGGATTAAGCTTTATCTTTTTAACACGAACAAGTCCGCTTATTTTCTTTGCAAAGCCAAGAACTTTTCCATCACCCTGAATTTCAATTACATTGTTATAAGATTCAGTATAAAGGAACAAAACAGGCAATCCGCAGTTCACATAATACATTGTGTTTTCAGTAAAATCAAAAAGGGCAAAAACACCTGCAAAGAAAGTTCCACGAGGCAAATTATATTTGATAAAATAATTTACCTTTTCAATTAATTCCTTGAAATCGCCTGTTTCAGCAAGCAAAGTGCGAATAATCGATTTCAAAATGACCATAGACATACTTGCGTTCAAACCTTTTCCAGAAACATCGCCCATAATCATCATATAACGAGAATCTGTCAAACGGATGAAATCAATGAAGTCCCCACCTAAACTTCGGGCAGACTGTGAAATATATCCCAAATCAATTGCAGGAACATTAATTCTGTCAACATTATCCTGAATTGAACGGATAATCTGAGAAGACATCTGAATTTCTCGGTCAACAGTGCCTATAACTGATTGATTTGCAATATTTTTGAGATAAAAACCAAACAGGAAAAAATAAGAATATAAATTGGTCAAAGCCCTAAGGTCATAATCAGAGAAAGTATTTCCACGCCGTTTTAGACCAAGGGAAATAATACCAAAAAGATGACGGCTTTCACGCAAAACAATAATAAGCTCTGAATCAAGTGCATCAAACATTTTCAACAAATCATCGCGGAAAGTTGAAAACTCATGTCTTGAAGCTGCCTGTGCTTTTGAAATTACAGAACTTGTACAACCTGCAAGAGAGTCAACCAAAGAAGTTTTTGTAGAAATTGATTCAGATGCTTTTCCGTCTGAATGATGAATTGATTTTATTTCACCGGCATCATTATCAATTAAAAGCTCGACATGCATTGTTTCTGTATATTGCTTCATAAGAGCAACGAAATCACCGACAAGCTTTTCAGATTCTTTATTGTAATCAAAAGCAGCTATTTTTTCTTCGAGCAAATCTTCATAATTTGAACCCTGAGCAAACTGCATTTTTTTAATTTTGAATGAAATCCAACGCTGAAAAATAACGAGCAGGACAGCACCAATAAGAAGCGCACACCAGAAAAACAAAGGATTTGCCTGTTTAAATTGAATCAAAATTGCAAAAAGAGCAGCAGCAAGCAAAGAAGGAATTGCAAAGCTGATTAAAAAGTTAAGCGTCCAGCTCTTTATTGTGTTAAAGTCTATCATCATTGAAGAATGCACCGCAAAATAGCAAACAACAACAATAACAGCCAGACAATATGTAAACAGGAAATAATACATTGGAACAAGCACAGAAGCTGTGCATAAAAGCTTGTAAAGCCCAAGTCCAACTAAAAGCCCAAATATAATTGAAAAAACCTGCTGACGGAAAAGCTTTGTAATCTTTCCGGTAGTCTTTTTCAACAAGACAATAACTGACAGAATTGGAACAAGATAAACAAAAATTATTCTGTAAAGGGAATACCATTTAATTCCCAGAATTGGAGACTCGGAACTTAAAACCACAAGCCCCTTTTCTGTAATGGCAAAATTATCAAACTTCCAGATGAGAATAATCGCAATTGCCCACAAAAAATAGCGGACGATTTTGTAAACTTTCTGAAACTTAAAATCAGGATACTGAATTGAAAAAGATACAAAAGAAACAGCAAAGGCTGCATAACAAAACTGCATAACTTTTCCAAGAATGTTAATCATCCTGTGGTTTCCACCAATATATGCAAGCAGCACAAAAACTACAAAAATAACAACAGCAGAAAGTGAAAATACAAGATTAATCAAAGCTCTTGACTTTTCTTCACGTTCGTCAAAATCAACAGACATTGAAAAGAATATGATTCCAACACCAAGCAAAACATTTAACAACAAGAAAATCATTATTCTTACCTCTCTATTTTAACTGCAAGCATAGTAACATCATCCCTGAGTTTTTTATTACCATTATACTCAAGAACCAAATCTGAAATATCATTTACAAAATGCTGTGCTGATTTATATGCACTGTTTTGCAATGTCTGTTTATAAAGCTCTGTATCACCCAGCTCTACACCATCATCGTTCATAACTTCAGAAACACCGTCAGTTGCAATAAGAATCATATCATCATAGAACAACTTTCTTGTTTCAATCTGCATGTCATCAAGCTCAATAATACCAACAAGACTGCAGTTCGATTCAAGCGGTTTCAGATTAAAACCGTCAGGAGATTTTGTAATGATAATCGGGTCAGACATTGAAGCATTGATGTAAGAAATTGTCATTGCTTCTGTATCAACAATGCCGACAAACATAACTGTATATTTATCATCAAATTTCATGCCTTTAATTGCACGGTCAACAGCGCGAATCATTGTCGGCAAATCTTCTTTATTGCTGACATTTTTAACAGTATTGATAACGATACCCATAACAAGAGCAGCCGCAAGACCTTTTCCTGAAACATCGCCAAGCAACAGCAGTGTCTTTGTTTCTGAAATCGGCAGTACCGTATAATAGTCACCGGAAACATTTACAAGAGGTCTAAAATATGCAGCAATATCAAGATGCTTGATCTCAGGCATAACATGAGGAAGGAACGAACGCTGTGTTTCAGCAACCATATTCCATTCTTTTGAAAGTTCAGAAATTCGAGTCAATTCTGTAATAATTGAGCTGCGGCTTGTAAACGAAACAAACTCATCATAAAGCTGTTTGAACACAAATGAATCAAACAGACGTGTATAACGGCAGAAAACATAAAAATGTTTTTTCTGATGCACAATAAAAAAACCACGTGCAAGATTCTGATCTGATACAATGCCAAAATCTGCATCAAGGAAATAAAACCCATCCATATGTCTTGCTGGGAAATTTTGAGCAAGAGTCTGCAATGTCTGGGCATCACTTACGCTGCGATTCGGACTGTTATAAATAACGTACTGGCTTGCCCTGTCAATATACAGAACAGAACAGTCACCGCGGTCTTCAAGTTCCTGACGTACAGCAAGAAACAAATCATCAAGGCTATATGCAAAACGGATTTTTGCAATAAATGCACTTAAAATTTCTGTTTCTTTTGTATAAAGCACAGATTCCTTCAGTTTTTCGCCAAAATAACGGTCTGCAAATGTAGACCCAAGCAGCAGTGCGCAGAACACAACAAGTGCAACCACGAAACTGAACAAGAAAGTTACATTTTGAGCAGGAACAAGAAAACTTGCAAGAATAACAAAAAAGAGTGCACAAAAGACACCAGAAAGAACGAACAAAAACTTTCGTCTAGAAGTATACATTTTATATCCTTAAATTAACAATTATGGGCATAAAAATCGCAATTTTTAAAACCTACTTTATAGATGACAATAGTATAGCACAACATTTCAAATTCTGTAAAATAGAAATGCTCATGCAGATGAGAAAATTTATTTATTTTACACCATTTACACAAGAACATTTAAATTCAGATAAACCGCCGCATTTTTAATGACGACAGCTTAAAAGATTTTTCCAGTTTGAAAAAATCTTTCTATATAAAAGCAGGAATTTTAAGTTTTTATTCTTGCCATACGAATTCAATTTTTGCAGCAAAAAATATTATTAATTTGAACAACTGCCATTAATATTGCAAAACAAAATTAATCGTTTTCGCAGAACAAATCATATCTGAAGCACACACCGAAGCGAAAACAATCTAAAAAAAAGGCTGTCCTTGCAGACAGCCCCATATATAAAAGTTTTAAAACAGCCTAATTATTCAATTCAGAAAGCTGCATTGGCTCAGGCGATTCATTTTCACCTTCAATTTTGGAAACTTCTTCAAGCAGCTGTTTTGATTTAGAAGAAAGTTTTGAAGGAACTTTTACAATTACCTTGATGTACAAATCGCCTTTTCTTCCTGTTGAACCGATTGGAACACCTTCATCCCTTACGCGCAGAAGTTTTCCGTTCTGCGTTCCGGCAGAAATGCGGATTTTTATCTTTTTGCCATCAAGCGAAGTTACTGTAATTTCTGCGCCCAAAGCTGCCTGCATAATTGAAATAGGAACAGCACAATACAAATCGTCGCCGGAACGTTCAAACTGTGGATGTGACTGAACATGCATGAAAATAAACAAATCGCCGGCAGGTCCGCCGTTTCTTCCGGCATCGCCCTGTTTTGGAATTGTAATGCGTTTTCCGTCATCAATTCCAGGCGGAATAGTAATCTGAATTTTTCGCTTGCGTTTCTCTAATCCGGAACCGCCGCATGAACGGCAAGGATTGTCGATTATGCTGCCTTCGCCCTGACATGACGGACAAGTCTGAGTCATAGAGAAAAAGCCTGAATTGCGGCGGATCTGTCCTGCACCCTGACACGTCGGACAAGTCTTGCGCTTTGCACCGTCTGCACCACCCGTTCCCTTACAAACGTCACATGGCTCATTATGAGTAAACTGAATTTCAGTTTTTGTTCCGTAGACGGCATCTTTAAAAGATATTTCCATATCATAGCGGAGGTTTGCACCCTGATTGCGGACTTCGCTTCGGCCTCTTGAACGGCTGCTTCCGCCAAAGAAACTGCCGAAAAGGCTTTCAAAATCAAACCCGCCGCTTCCAAATATATCCTGAAAATCAGAATAAGCATGAGAGTAGCCGCCGCCACCTCCACCGCCCATTCCTTCAAGGCCGGCAAAACCATACTGGTCATAAATTTGACGTTTTTGGTCATCAGAAAGAACTTCATAAGCTTCTGTTGCTTCTTTGAATTTGTCCTCAGCTTCTTTATTTCCTGGATTTTTATCAGGGTGATACTGAATCGCAAGTTTGCGGTACCCCTTTTTTATCTCATCTTTTGTTGCGCCTTTCTGAACACCAAGAACTTCATAATAATCACGTTTTGCCACGGTTTTACCCTTATATAAATGGAATATCTTTTAAAAGATACCAAAAATATAATGATTTTTCAGCATCTTTTCTATATAAATAAAATTTGAGAAAGCCGCCTGCAGAAATCTACAGACGGCTTCTTTTATTCATCCTGAATAATTATTTCTGGTCGTCAACAACTTCGTAGTCAACATCATCAGCAGTGCCTTTTGTAGGACCGCTTGATGCACCAGCATTATTTGCAGCACCGCCCATATCAGGACCGGCACCTGCGCCAGCTCCTGCTGCAGGACCCTGCTGCTTGTAGATTTCTTCAGCAATCTTATAAGAAGCTTTCTGAAGTGCTTCTGTTTTTGCTTTAATTTCTTCAGTGTTGTCGCCCTGAAGAGCCTGTTTCAAAGCAGCAACAGCATCATCAATCTGCTGTTTGTCAGCTGCAGAAACTTTGTCGCCCATGTCTTTTACAGCTTTTTCTGTTGAATAAATCATAGAATCAGCTTCGTTGCGGACATCAACACGTTCACGCTCTTTTTTGTCTGCTTCTGCATTTGCTTCAGCTTCTTTAACCATGCGGTCAATTTCAGAATCGCTCAAGCCGCTTGAAGATTCAATGCGGACGCTCTGTTCTTTGCCAGTGCCCATATCTTTTGCAGAAACGTGAACAATGCCGTTTGCATCAATATCAAATGTAACTTCAATCTGTGGAACACCGCGTGGTGCCGGTGGAATTCCTTCAAGATCGAATCTGCCGAGTGTACGGTTCTGGCTTGCCATTTCGCGTTCACCTTGAAGAACATGGATTGTAACCGCACTCTGATTGTCTGCAGCAGTAGAGAAAATCTGGCTCTTGCGTGTTGGAATTGTTGTATTGCGTGGAATGAGTTTTGTACAAACAGCACCCATTGTTTCAATACCAAGAGAAAGAGGTGTAACATCAAGAAGAAGAACGTCTTTAACATCTCCACCAAGAATACCACCCTGAATTGCAGCACCAACAGCAACAGCTTCATCTGGGTTAACGCCTTTTGAACCTTCTTTGCCGAAGATTTCTTTTACAGTCTGCATAACTTTTGGCATACGTGTAGAACCACCAACCAAAAGAACTTCATCAATTTTGTCTGCAGTAATGCCGGCATCTGCAATAGCTTTGCGGCATGGCTCTTTTGTGCGCTCAAGCAAATCTTCTGTCATCTGTTCAAACTTTGCACGAGACAAAGATTTCTGCAAATGTTTTGGACCAGTTGCATCAGCAGTAATGAATGGAAGATTAATTTCTGTTGAAGACTGTGCAGAAAGGTCAATCTTTGCCTTTTCAGCTGCTTCACGAAGTCTCTGCAAAGCCATGCGGTCTTGAGAAAGATCAATGCCTGTATCAGCTTTAAATTCATCAATAAGCCAGTTAATTATCTTGCGGTCAAAGTCATCGCCACCAAGGTGAGTATCGCCGTTTGTAGATTTTACTTCAAAAACACCGTCACCAAGTTCAAGAATAGAAATATCGAATGTACCACCACCAAGGTCATAAACTGCAATAATCTTGTCGCTAGACTGGTCTTTGTTAAAACCATAAGCAAGAGAAGCTGCTGTAGGTTCGTTGATAATGCGTTTTACATCAAGACCTGCAATTTTTCCTGCATCTTTTGTAGCCTGGCGCTGTGCATCGTTAAAATAAGCTGGAACAGTAATAACTGCTTCTGTTACAGTTTCGCCAAGATAATCTTCTGCAGTTTTCTTCATCTTCTGCAAAATAAAAGCACTGATTTCCTGAGGAGAATAAGGTTTGCCATTGATATCAATGCGAACATCTTCACCATGGTCAACAACCTTGTATGGCACCATTTTTGCTTCGCCAGTAAGTTCGTTGTAACGATGTCCGATAAAACGTTTGATTGAATAAACAGTATTCTCAGGGTTTGTAACCATCTGGTTTTTTGCAGGCTGTCCTACAATGCGTTCACCTTTTGCTGTAAAACCAACGATAGATGGAGTTGTGCGTCCGCCTTCAGAATTCTGAATAACAACAGGCTCACCGCCTTCCATTACTGAAACACAAGAGTTGGTTGTACCTAAGTCAATTCCAATAATTTTTCCCATAATATATCTCCTATAGAATCACTATATCTAATAAGCCATTATGCGCACTTAAGCTTCTGCGCCGGCTTCTTCTTTTGCAGTTTCTTCAGTTTTTGCATTCGGCATGTGAACCATAACTTTTGCATGACGAATGACACGGTCTTTAAGTTTATAACCTTTAAGATAAACTTCTGCGCAGACAGGTTCTTTAACATCAGCCGGAACACTTGCCAAAGCTTCGTGAATGTTCGGATCAAAAGCATCGCCAGCTTCGCAATATGACGAAAGGTTATATTTTGATTCCAAAAAACCTTTCATCTGTTTGTTTATCATCTTTATTCCGTCTACGACACTTTTTACATCAGAAGCATCCTGTGCAGCAGCAAGCCCACGGTCAAAATCATCAAGGATTGCCACAAGATCTGTCAAAATAGCTGTATTTGCATAATCAAAAGCATCTTGCTTTTCTTTTATCATGCGTTTGCGGTAATTGTCAAAGTCAGCAACTTTGCGCAAATAATCATCTTTTAATTTTGCGTGCTGCTTCTCAAGTTCTTCATACTTTTCTTCAAGAGAAGGTTCTTTTGCTTCTTCCTGAACAGGCTGTTCAGCCTCTGCTGATTGATTTTCTGTTTCTGCAGCTGCAGCCTGAACTGCTTCCTGCTCTTCGTCTGTCATATTTTTGCTTTCACTCATATATCGAAAATACTAATTTAATCTATAAAAAGGCAAGTGAAAAATATCATTTTTTTTGTTTTTTTTCAATGAGTTTTTTTTTGACACTTGAAAGGGTTTTCGCTTTGGGGTTAATCACATACTTCGGGTTGATTCGGCGAAAAGCTATCGGCGTTAGCCGATAACCCCTCGCAGCAAGAGCCGAAACCTGTCACCCTGAACTGGTTTCAGGGTCTTATCAATGTACAAGTATTGCGAGTTTTTGTACGTTTAAGCCGGCTGCACAACCTGTCACCCTGAACTGGTTTCAGGGTCTGCAGACAGGGGGTTGTCCAAATAGTTTAATACATAATGTCATCCTGAATTTAGTTCAGGATCTATACGCTATATATAGCATAGATGCCGAACTAAATTCGGCATGACAATTCTTTTTTTTTGACTAATTCAAGCCGAAACCTGCACAACCTGTCACCCTGAACTAGTTTCAGGGTCTGCTCATAGACCCCGAAACAGGTTCGGGGTGACAATTTTGTACAAATTCCGCAGGTCGGCTTATACTTTGGGTAAGCTATCAGAGAATTAAAAGAACACTAATGGCTGATTATACATAAAAAAGTATAATGTTATTCCCAGGAACAAGAACTCCGACTCCAAGACACAGGTGTACTGCCAAAATATCCTAGTGCCCCATCATCAAAAGCCTGGTTCGCACAATCATAATCAATATAAGTTACCTCTAAATTTGGCTCTCCTGCAAAGATAAATGTTGCAGCTGGACAGTTTTCAAATGCCCATGCCCTAATATTTACACCAGATGGAATTGTAACACCTCCTAAACTAGTACAGCCAGACAATGCCTGTCTATGGATTTCAGTTACGGTATTTGGAATATTTATAGTTGTTAAGTTGATACAGCCACAACATAAACGTTGGTCAATTTCTGTTAAATCACCAGGTAAATTTAAAGTAGTCAAGCTTGTACAGTTTTGAAATGCTTCATTGTAAACTTCAACGCCATTTGGAATCGTTACATTTACTAAAGTTGTACAGCCTTCAAACGCACCCATACTAACAGAAGAAATACTGTTGTCAATTACTAAATATTGTGGAAGTGAACAATTTTTAAATTTTTGCATAGCAATATAATCATTGCTGCTGTCTTCTGCTGTTATTGTTAAGGTTGCATCTGATGGAAGTCTAGCCAGTTGACCTGGGTTTTCAAATGTACATGGGATAGAAATAGACATGTTTGTTAGACAATATATAAAAGCATTTGGTCCAATTTCTTCCAAACTTTTATTTAATGTCACACTTGCTAATAAATCACAGTTTCCAAATGCATCTGTCCCAATAGTTCTAACAGAATCAGGAATTGTTATTGAAGTTAAACTATCACAATTAAAGAAAGCATATTGTTCAATAGTTCTAAGTGTTGAAGACCATGTTATACTGGTTAAATTATTTAAGTAACTAAATGAATATTCTCCAATTCCAGTAATTCCTTCTGGAATTGTTATGCTTGTTTCTGAACAACCGCTAAATGAACCTGTCTGCATCGCTGGGAAAGTAATGTTGATTGCCGTACCTGCATTTTCATTTAATTTAAAATTTTGATATGCTTCATAATCAAGTGCTGTAAGAGAGCTTCCGTCGCTTTTAATTAAATTTGCATTGCTTAAATCAAGAGTATAGTTTGAAAAGTCATTAGAAGCAGAATTTACAATGCCACAAAAAGCACCTGCATTTGCTGGAATTTCGATATCTTCACCTGCATCATATTGGCTTATATCAACAGCAAGTTTTTTATCAGCAGTTACTACATATTTTGCCTGTTCTTTTGTTGCTGTGTACTCTATATCACCAGAAAAACCAGACAAAGACCCTGTTGCAAGCACTGTCTGGCCGTTAATTGTGTATGTATATGGAAAATCAACAGATTGACCGTTAATAGGCTTTGTATTCACAGTGTCACCAAGGTTGCTCAGCGGAAAACCTTCGCTTGCATAGAAATATGTTCCGCCGTCGTCTGTTGAATAAAATGGAGGAGCAGCGTCGCTGTTGTTAATTGTTATTTTATACGGGTGCTGCAGGGTGCGGCGGTCGCCGCTTACTACATATCTGCCTGGTCTTGCAGAAGTTTCTCCGCTTACCCAGACTTCAACTTGATAAGTTCCGTCGGCTGATGCCTGTGCCGTAAGCACTTGAAGCAGTTCCTGTGCTGTGTTATAGCTTTGTCCGTTATATACATAATGGTCAACATTAAGGGCTGTGCCGCCGGTCAATACAAGATTGCTTGCTGGTGCACCAGAACTGTTGGTTCTGTTGCCGCTGCCGCCCCAGCCGCCTGTGCCGCCGTTTCTCAAATCGTTTTCGGGCATAAAAAGCGAAGCACTGCCGCCGCCACCGCCACCGCACGAAACAAGGGCTGTTAAAACCAAAAATAAAGCAGAACAAAGCAAAAAATTAAAAAAGTTCTTTTTCATTTAAAATATCCAGTTGATAAAAAATCTACAAATTGAAGCAGCAGGTAACAAATGTGTAACAATATTATTAAGCAATTTTGGAGATTTTGTAAAGTAAAATTTTTTGCGCTTGAGAAGCGCAGGAAGTTTATTTAGGAGGAGACACCATCTCGGAGTTCGAAGCCCGATGGTTTCTCCTCCTAAAACCACCTCTTCCTTGGGCACGACCAAAGGGCGCCACGCCCTTTGGAAACCTGGATAATTCGCATTTTTTTTAGTTTGTTCTTCGAGGCAAGAGTGTGTGCAATTTCTTTTTAACTGGTTTAAGCCGAAACTTGCACAACCTGTCACCCTGAACTAGTTTCAGGGTCTGCAGACAGGGGGTTGTCCAAATAGTTTAATACATAATGTCATCCTGAATTTAGTTCAGGATCTATACGCTATATATAGCATAGATGCCGAACTAAATTCGGCATGACAATTCTTTTTTTTTTGACTAATTCAAGCCGACAGGCTGTACAAGTCCCACGAGTTTGGTTTTCGCTTTGGGGGCAATCACATTCTTTGGGTTGATTCGGCGAAAGGCTATCGGCGTTAGCCGATAGCCCCTCGCGGCAAGAGCCGAAACCTGTCACCCTGAACTGGTTTCAGGGTCTGCAGACAGGGGGTTGTCCAAATAG
>JAKSTS010000005.1 GCA_024402455.1 Treponemataceae bacterium | reverse complement strand
GCTTTCTGCAACTGTAAAAAACAAAGTTGCTTATCTTAATTTTAACGATTCATTCCAGTGGAACAAATATGGCGTTGAAGGCTATTTCGGACAGCTCATTCAGATTGTCTATACAGCCACAACTTTTTCTACAGTTGACAGCGTTCAGTTTTTAATTGAAGGAATGAAACAAGATTATATCGGAAGCGAAGGCGTCTGGATTGGTTCGCCGCTTTCAAGAGCAAGCTTTAAGTAAAAGCTTATAACACAGCAGATTTTCAGCCTGCTAAATTAACAGCAGATTGAACTTCTATTTATTTAAAACAAAAAAAGGCTGACTAACAAGAATTGTCTTACTGACAAACTTATTAGCAGTCTTTTTTACAAATCTTTAAGCTTATTTAGTAATAAGGCGAACTGAAATTACGCCTTCAATGGCCTTGAGCTTTGCAGCGACTGCATCATCAATTGCATTTTCAACATCAATGATGTTATAGGCAACGTCTGCACGGTTCTGGTTAACCATTGCAGCAATGTTGCATTTTGCATCAGCAAGCACTGTTGTAATCTGACCAACCATGTTTGGAACGTTTTTGTTTGCAATGCAGACACGTGTTCCATTTGCTGGAACCGGTGCATCGATGCGGCATTTCGGGAAGTTAACAGAATTAACGATATTGCCGTTTTCAAGAAAGTCGCGGAGCTGTGCAACAGCCATAAATGCGCAGTTGTCTTCTGCTTCTGGTGTTGAAGCACCAAGGTGTGGCAGACAAATTACTTTGTCATTCTTGAGGAGCTCTTCATCTGCAAAGTCACATGTGTAGCCGGCAACTTTTCCAGCTTCGATTGCAGCAAGAACATCTTTGTTTACAACAAGACCACCACGGGCAAAGTTCAAAATGCGAACGCCTTTTTTCATAATAGCGATGCGGTCTGCATTGATAAAGCCTTTTGTATCGTTTGTCTGTGGAACATGAATTGTAATGTAGTCTGATTTTGCAAGCAATGAATCAAGGCTTTCTGCTTTATGAACAGCACGACTCAAGCTCCATGCAGCATCAACTGAAAGGAACGGGTCGTAGCCGATTACATCCATGCCAAGTTCAATAGCTGCATTTGCAACCATTGCACCAATTGCACCAAGACCGATAACACCGAGTGTTTTTCCTTTAATTTCTGGACCAACAAACTGGCTCTTGCCTTTTTCTGCAAGTTCAGGGATTTCATCGCCTTTGCCGGCAAGTGTTTTTGCCCATTCTGCAGCCTTGTGAACAGGGCGGCTAGAAAACAGAAGTGCTGCAATTACAAGTTCTTTTACAGCGTTTGCATTTGCACCTGGTGTATTAAATACTACAACACCTTTTTCTGTCATTGCAGGAATCGGAATATTGTTTGTTCCAGCACCGGCACGTGCAACTGCTTTTACTGTTGCAGGAAGTTCCATTGAATGCATGTCTGCAGAACGCAGCAAAATTGCATCAGGGTTAATAATTTCTGAAGCAATTTCATAATCGTCTCTTGGAAATTTTTCCAAACCAGTAGCTGAAATCTTATTTAAAGTCTGAATCTTAAACATTTCGTTCTCCATTTCAAACTCTGCAGAACAAATACTTCATGCAAAAGTTCTGCAAAGTTCAGTTAGTTATTTGTTTGCAGCAGCAAACTCATCCATGTATTTGATAAGGGCTTTTACGCCGTCCAAAGTCATTGCATTATAAATAGATGCACGCATTCCACCAACAAGACGATGTCCTTTGAGGTTTACAAGACCTGCTGCTGTTGCACCTTTTACGAAAGCATCATTGATTTCTTTTTCTTTAGCAAGGCTTGCTTCGTCTTTTGCACCATTAGAATATTTTGTAAGGAAAGGAACGTTCATGATTGAGCGGCTGCCCTTTTCTGCTGTTGCATGATAGAAATCAGATTTATCAAGATAGTCATAAAGCATGTTTGCTTTTTCATAGTTGCGTTTTTTCATGCCTTCTGCACCACCGTTCTTTTCAATCCAGTGCATAACCTTGCCAAGAACATAAATTGTGTAGCATGGCGGTGTATTGAACATTGAACCGTCATCAGCATGTGTCTTATATGTAAGCATTGTTGGTGTTCCGGCACGTGGTGTTTCTGTAATCAAATCTTCGCGGATGATTACAAGTGTAACACCAGCAGGAGCAAGGTTCTTCTGTGCACCAGCATAAAGAACGCCGAATTTAGAAACATCAAGTGGTTCACTCAAAATGCAAGATGAAATATCTGCAACAAGCGGAATGTTTCCTGTATCAGGAATGTATTCATAATGTGTTCCCATGATTGTGTTGTTCAATGTGATATGAACATAATCATAGTCGCCTGTTACTTTTTCTACACGTGGAATATAAGAGAAGTTTTTGTCTTCACTTGAAGCCAATGTTGTAACTTCCATTCCAAGTTTTTTAGCTTCTGCTTCTGCTTTTTTTGCCCAAACACCAGTTTTAATATAAGCAGCTTTTCCAGTTTTAATGCCAAGATTAAGAGGAACCATTGCAAACTGTGTTGAAGCACCACCCTGCAGGAACAAAATTTTGTAATTTGCAGGAACGTTCATCAATTTGCGAACCATTGCTTCTGCATCTGCAATAATTGGTTCATAAGCCTTTGAGCGGTGGCTCATTTCCATAACGCTCTGACCTGTTCCGTTGCAGTCAAGCATTTCTGCTGCGCATTCTTTCAAAACTTCTTCTGGCAGTGCTGAAGGACCTGCACTGAAATTGAATACTCTTGCCATTTTAGACTCCTATAAACCGCATCAAAACGCGGTGCAACGTTTTTTTGAAGATTTTCAAAATCTTCATATATGAACTGGAAAACCAGATCTTTTCTATATAAGTGCATCTAATACAGACGCATGACAAAACAATCTGAAACTATACTTCTGAAAGTCTTGCCAGAGATTTGCACGACAAATTCTGAAGTGCATCAATAACCGACAGATTCTCAACTGCCGTTGTTTCAGGCAAATGCAGAATCGCAGCCGTATAATTTACAATTCCTCGTATTCCGCATGCAGCAAGGCGAAGTGCCATCTGTTCCGCAGCAGCTTCTGGAACAGCCAGAATTGCATATTCAATTTTTTCTCTTGCAATTATCTGTTCCAACTTTGCAGTTGAATAAAGCGGAAAAGGCGCCCGCAAAGTTTCGGTTCTGTTTACGCTCGAATCGAAACCAGCCGCAATAACAAAAGACGAATTGGCAAAACCAGTAAAACCGGCAAGTGCCTCGCCTAACCGACCAAGTCCTACAATACAGCAGCGTTTCTCTGCTGCACCCAATGAAAGCACACTTCCAATCGTATCTTTTAGAAGTGCCACATTGTAACCGGCAGCATTTGCACAACGCACGCCAAGCATTGAAATATCGCGCCTTATAGTAAAACTTGTCCAGCCTGTACGATTCTGAATTTCAGCAGAAGAAACTGTCTGCTTGCCAGATTTTTCAAGCTGCTCGAGCAACCTGGCAAGCCGAATCAAACGTTCCCTTGCAGGTTTTGAAATTTTCTGTTCCATCGCAACACCACAAGTCTGAGCTTTCTATAAACACAAAATCAATGTGAAGGTTTTCACAACACCTTATGCCAGAATAGTAGCAAACTGAAAAAAAAGAGTCAATAAAAATTCAATTTTTCCTGTGAATTATTTCACATATTATTTTACAATTTTAATTTATTGTAAAAGATATGCGATAACCTCAGACAAAAGAAATGTTAAATGATATAGTTTTATATGTATTTGAATTTTGCAAAGTAACCGACATTTAAACTGCAAGTAAATCGTTTAATATCAGTTTCAATTTATTGAAATTAAAAAAAGCCCCGCTTAAAAACGGGCAGTTAAAAAAGTTTAATTAAAAGAAGGCTTAAAAAATTTTATGGCAATCAAAAAAATTCCCATAGAGTCACCTCTTATACTGTTAAAAAAAACGGCTCATTTTGTTGATTCTGCACCAGCCGGACAGGTTGCAGCGTCTATAAAAAAAGCATTGTCGCTAACAGCCATTAATGCAAAAGCACAAAGCGCAGAACTCTGGTCGGTCAATGAACAAAACGGAACATCGCTTTGTCAGTGCATGTCAGCTTCAACAGACAAAAAAACACAGGACAACGGAACAGTCTGCAAAATTGATTTTGATGCAGTTTTCAAGGCTGACCTGCCGGAAATTCTTTCTTTAAAAACCGAACATGTTTCTTTTAATAATTCAGATACAATTTTTCCAGTAATTTATCATGAAAAAATATCTGGCTTTGGCTTGTTAAAAAACAGACCGGCTCAAAGCCTTTCAAAAAACGACATTTCAATCCTTTCTGAAATTTTCCGTACTCTGTTCGTAGCAGGAATTCACGAAACAGAACAGAATCAGACTTCAACCGAAACCACACAGGAAAACCGCCAGTCTCAGCGCGGTGAACTTTTAAGAATAACAAATGAAGTTTCTCAGATTTTAAATAATGAAGACGACAACGATTTTGAACACAAAATGAACGAAGCCTTAAGAATCGTTGGCGAATCAATCGGCGTTGACCGCGCATATATTTACCATAACAAAAAAGAAGAACCAGACGGCTGCAATGTTGAACTTTCATTTTTCTGGCAGTCACAAAGTGCACCGCCGTATCATCCGGGAAAAAACCACCAGAGCATTTTTATAAGTTCAGATGAAATTGCATTGCGAAAACTGCCCGAACAGCGTCTTTTAAATGCACGCATTTCAGACAAACCGCGTGAATGGGAAGAAAAACAGCGCGACCAGATTCGTTCGCTGCTTGTCGTACAGATTTTTCTTGGCGACAAATACTGGGGTTTTATCGGTTTAGACGACTGCCACAGAGAGCGGCTTTTTACACAAACAGAAGAAAATATTCTGAACATATGTGCATATATGTTTCTTGACCACATTACAAAACACGGCAGTCTTCTTGCAAAACAGCAGCGCGACAAATTAGTCAAAGCAAGCAATGAAGTAACACGCGTTTTAACCGAAAACGACGGTGCAGATTTTGACGAACGCATTATGAACGCACTGCACGTTATCGGAGAATCAGTTGAAGCAGACAGAATGTTCATCTGGCAAAAAACAGAAGACTGCGAAAACGGTTGCTGGCTTTCTTTAAAATATTACTGGGAATCAAAAGATGCACCTAGAAATCCGCAGGGCGTTATAAACAGAAAAAGATTGTCAAACGAAGATATCATTCAAAACATGCGTCCAGACCAGATGCTTACAAACAGCCGCGTTTCAAAAGACAAACCGCGCGGCTACGAAAGTCTTCTTGAACAGCAGGTTCGTTCACAGTTGACAATTCAGATTGTTCTAGGCAACGAATACTGGGGCTACATCGATGTAAGCGACTGCCACAAAGAACGGCATTTTTCAGCAAGCCAGGAAAACATCGTAAACACCTGCGGACATATGATTCTTGCATACATTTTCCAGCAGGAAAGCATTAGAAAAATCGGTGCAAGAGACATGCTGCTTTCTTGTGTTACAGACATAACAAAAGAATTGACAGCAGTTTCACAGGTTTCATTTTTCGACAGACTGAAAACAGGAATAAAAAAAATAGGTGAACAGCTTGATATCGACCGTGTTCATATATGGCGGAATCATCTTACAGAAAATGAAAACAAAACAAATTCAAGCGAACTCATTGCATTATGGCAGTCTTCACGAATTTCTTTTTTGAACACGCCGACACTTCCAAAAGTTTTTGAAGACAAAAATGATGTCTTAATTAAATGGAAGCAGAAACTTGAAACAGAAGGCATAAAAAACGGAAACTATTCTGCATTGACTGCTTCAAAGACATTGTATCGCCCGCTTGAAATACTTTCTGCACTGGTTGTTCCTTTGTTTTTTCAGGATCATTTCTGGGGCTTTATGTGCTACGACAACTGCCACGAAGAACGCACGTTTACTTCGGACGAAGAAGCAATTCTTGCAACATGTGCACGTATTTTTGCAGCTCAAATAATCCAGGACGAAATTTCCACATCTTTAATAGAAGCAAAAGAAGTTGCGCTGCAGGCAACAAAAGCAAAATCTAATTTTCTGGCAAACATGAGCCACGAAATAAGAACGCCGATGAATGCAATTCTTGGAATGTCAGAATTAATTCTGCTTGAAAAGCTTCCGCCACTCATAAAGGAATATACGCACGACATAAACACAGCCACAAGAAGCCTTCTTGGCATTATTGATGACATTCTTGACATTTCAAAAATTGAATCAGGCAAACTTGATCTTGTTCCAGTACAGTACGATTTGGGTGCACTTATAAATGACGTGCTGACGCTGATAAAAATGCGGACGGCAAGCAAAGGCCTTGCATTTTTTGTACGCATCGACCCTGCTCTGCCGCACAAATTGATTGGTGACGAAAACCGCGTAAAACAGGTTCTTATAAACATTCTTGGCAATGCTGTAAAATATACAAAAGAAGGTTTTATCCGGCTCGACGTTTCAGGCATGCAGCAGGGCAAAACTTTAAGATTAACTTTCCGCATTCAAGATTCTGGTGTCGGCATTAAAGATGAAGATTTTTCAAAACTTTTTGAGCTGTTTTCACGTGTTGATACAAAACGCAACCGCAATGTTGTCGGCACAGGTCTTGGACTTTCAATTACAAAACAGCTCTGCGAAATGATGGAAGGCACAATTTCTGTTCAAAGCGAATACGGCAAAGGTTCAGTTTTTACGGCCATTATTGAACAAAACGTCGAAGATGACGAACCTTTAATTGCTTTGTCTGATGAAACAAGCAAGACAGTACTGGTTTATGAACCACGCGAAAAAAATGCAGAAAACATAAAAGAGATTTTAACCGACCTGCATTTGAATTTTGTGCACACAACAAAACCTGAAGATTTTGAAAGCAAGCTGAACGAACCGGCAGATGAAGGCAAACCATTTGATTTTGTGCTTGTTTCTTCAATCTATTACAGAAAATTATTCATTTCTGCAAAAAAAAGAAAGAGCAGAATAAAATTTGCAGTTCTGGCAGAAGGTTCAAGCGATTTTCAATACGATAAAAACCTTCAGATTGTTCCAATGCCACTGAACAGCATTCAGCTGGCACAGGTTCTTGCACTCGGTTACGTACCGCAGACAGCAGCAAATCTTGCTGAAGAAAATAATTATAAAGTTAGTGCGCCAGACGTAAAAGTTCTTGTTGTTGACGACAATTCGGTCAATATCAAAGTTGCAGTCGGACTTTTAAGAAGCCATGACATCAACGCAGACACAGCACAGTCTGGTTTTGAAGCAATCAACAAAGTTAAAGAAACTGTTTATGACCTTGTTTTCATGGATCACATGATGCCGGAAATGGACGGTGTTGATGCCACACATGCAATAAGAAACCTGAACAATGAAAACGGAAGCATTCCAATTATTGCACTTACTGCAAATGCAATAAGCGGTGTGCGCGAAATGTTTGTTTCAGAAGGAATGAATGACTTTCTTGCAAAACCGATTGAACCAGAACGGCTTAATGCGATTCTGCAGAAATGGCTGCCGGAATCAAAGATTTTTAAGAAAAAATATTCTGAAGAAACAGTTATTGAAGACAAGCCTTTCATTGCAGATATAAATTACAAAACAGGTCTGGCATTTGCCGGAAATGATTTGAATGCATACCATGATATTCTTACTACATTTGTAATTGACACTGATAACAAGATTCAGCAGATTCAATATGCCTTTGACCAGCAGGACTGGCACCTTTATGCAGTTTATTCACATGCACTAAAAGGCGCTGCAGCAAACATTGGTGCAGAAGAGCTGTCTACTTTTGCATTGCGCATGGAAGATGCAGGAAAACAGGTAAACACAGCTTATATTCAGACAAATATAACAGCATTTCTGCTTCAAATTTCTCAAATGAAAGACAATATTAAAGAATATCTTGTCTCTGTTGAAAATATGAATCTTTTTGCAGATCTTGATGCAGGAAACAGTGACCTTCTTAAAAGAAAGGCTCCTTTTATTCTTGACCGTGCACAGAACATTGACATCATTGCAGTTGAAGACACACTCGATGAACTTGCAAAATTTTTATGGCCGGAACCTTTTGCCGCACATATAAAAAACATAAAAGCGGCAACAGATATTTTTGACTATGACGGAATTATCGCAGCCGTTTCTAAGCTCTTGAATGAACTGGAAAAATAAAAGAACAACCTCAGATACAATGCATTGAGGTTCGTTCTTTTGCATAAGACACCGCAGCCGATTTTTGTTTTATACGGTCTAAAAGACAGGACATGAAACATTCCGGACGAATCAGGCATATTTTGCAGCACAACTTATACAAAAAAAGCCCGCCAAACCAAAGCTTTTGATTTGACGGGCTTTTGTTTTATACCGAAAGCTTTATTTTATGAAGCCTTGTATTTGTCAAACATAGCAAGAACTTCTTCGTCTTTTTTTGTAAACAGACTGACAACAACAGCAAGAACAAGACAAATAATAAATCCTGGAACAATTTCATAAAGGCTGAAAATGCCGCCAAGAGAAATATTGTGCCATACAACAACTGTTACACCACCGCCAATAATTCCAGCAATAGCGCCTTCTTTTGTACAGTTTTTCCAGAAAAGAGAAAGAAGAACGATTGGACCAAATGCAGCACCAAAACCAGCCCACGCATAACTTACAAGACCGAAAATTGAATCGTTGTTTGGCAAAAGACAAAGACCAAAAGCAACAAGCGCAATTACCAGAACAGAAATTCGGCTTACAAGAAGCACTTTCTTTTCATCTGCATCTTTATTGATTATGCCTTTGTAAACATCAAAACTGATTGAAGAAGATGCACTCAAAAGCTGACTGTCTGCTGTACTCATCGAAGCTGCAAGAATTGCACACAAGAAAAGACCGGCAATAAATGCAGGATACATTTTAAGCATTGTTTCGCTAAATACAGTTTCCTGCGCCCCGCCTGTTAGAAGCATAACCGGGTTAGAAAGATCTGCACCTGCAAGATAAACAGTTCCAAGTGTACCAATGATAAATGTTCCAATATAAGAAATTACCATCCAGATAGTACCGATGCGGCGAGCTTTTGAAATTTCATCATTTGAACGGATACCCATAAACCTAATGATGATGTGAGGCATTCCAAAATAGCCTAAACACCAAGAAAAAGCAGAAATTCCGCTCAAAAGTCCATAATTTGCATTTCCGGCAAAGGCATTTTTCATTTCTTCGCCGAATTTGCCGGCCAAAGCAAGTGCATTAAATTGCGAAGCCTGATCCATTGCTGCGCTTGGACCGCCAAGAACAACAACTGCAATAATTGAAGAAACAACAAATGCAATAAAAATCAAAGAACCCTGTAAAAAGTCTGTCGTGCAGACAGCAAGATAACCGCCCAGAATTGTATATGTCAAAATAACGATAAGACCAATTACAAGACCAATGTAATAATTCAAGCCAAATACAGAACGGAACAATTTTGCACAGGCAACAAAACCAGATGCAGTATAAATTGTAAAGAAGAAAACAATAAAGAACGCACTTACGATTGTAAGTACATTAGATTTGTCATTGAAACGCTTCTTGAAAAAATCAGGAATTGTAATTGCATCATTGAATGAAATTGAACACTTGCGAAGAGGTTTTGCAACGAAAAGCCAGTTCAGATAAGTTCCAACAATAAGACCCAAAGAAGTCCATACTGTTTCTTTAATTCCGCCAAGATAACAAAGACCAGGCAAACCCATCAGCAGCCATGCTGAAGAGTCTGAAGCTTCTGCACTTAATGCAGTTACCCAAGGACCAACATTTCTGCCGCCCAAAAAGAAATCTTTTGGGTTGTTATTCTTTCTTGCGCTTCTAAGGCCAATATAAACCATAAAACCCAAATACAAGACAAATGCGACAATTTTTGCCACAAGCTGTGTAGACATTTTATTCTCCAGATAATATTTTGACAAAACATTCTATATGTTTCGTGTCTTTAATTTTACGACAAAACTTGTTCCTAGTAAAGGAAAAGAAAGCCTTTCAGAGAAAAAACATCTGTATATTTTGAATATTCTGATTTATCAACAGAATGACTGCCAGAGAAACATTCGTTAAAGCTTTGGGTATTTTTTGATTGTACATTTTTTAAAATGAAAGGGGACGTCCTAAAAGATTAAATTTTATGTCATTCCGGACTTGATCCG
Organism: Treponemataceae bacterium; assembly: GCA_024402455.1. The sequence continues at coordinate 33,986 of JAKSTS010000005.1, read as the reverse complement.
GAATCTAACACACTATATGTAACGTAGATGCTGAAATAAATTCAGCATGACAAAACTTATTAGTCATCCCCTCTTTAATAATATTATTTAGTCGTTGCAACCCAGACACCAACCGGCCATTTTGAAAGGTCAGCTGCAAGCAAATCATTGCACTTATTGCAATAAGACTGTGCCGCCTTATCCTGGTTTTTGATTTTTTCAAATGTTTCAAGGGCTTTTTCAAGTGAACCATTGTAAAACAATTTGAGTGCAGCATCAAAAATCGGCAGAATATCTTTCATTGCAAGATATTCATCAACATTTAACGGCTGGAATACACGGACAGCTTCGGTTTTGCCGACAACTGCTATTTTTGCAAGTTCCCTGAAATGAAGCGATGTTCCGGCAGCTTCTGCTGCATTTTTCATAGCTTCGGTACACATTGTATATGTTCCAAACTGCTTGTTCTGTCCTTCAAGGCGTGCAGCAAGGTTTACGGAATCACCGAGCATCGTGTAGTCAAAACGGTCATGCGAACCCATGTTGCCAACAACAGCATTGCCCGTGTTAAGACCAATGCGCATATAAACACCTGAATTTACACGCAGCGAAAGTTCCGGCCGCATTTTCTGCAGCACATCCTGACATTTCATTGCAGCTTCAAGTGCACGTTTTGCATGATCTTTCTGTTCGGCCGGTGCATTCCAGAAAGCAATTATTGCATCACCTTCATATTTATCAATTGTTCCGCCAGATTCAAGAATAACGTCTGACATTGCAGAAAGATAATCATTCAAGAATGCAGTAAGTTCTTCTGGATTTAATTTCTCAGATATACTTGTAAAGCCCTGAAGGTCAGAAAAGAAAATGCTTATTTCTTTTCGTTCTCCACCAAGTTTCAGACGGTCAGGATGAGCAATAAGTTCATCAATAACTATCGGGCTTAAATACTGCTTGAAAGCAGATTTTATGTATTTTTTCTGCCGGCCTTCCAATGCATAATCTACAAGCAGTGTAACAAGATAAGAGAACACAAGCGCAGATGCTGCAGAAAGCGACGGAATCCACAAGCCTTTAATGAAAAGCATTGTTGAAAAACCAAAAATAAGACAGACAAGCAAAACTACCAGGAACAGCGAAACAGGAAGTGCAAATCTTCGTATAAAAGGCAGATTGTTTGCCAGAAGCAAAACAAAAGCACCAAGAAGAGATGCACCAAACAGAAGCAGAATATTCAGCAGAAAAGACGAAGCTGTTATAAAATCGTCCTGCAGAAAATTGTCAAGCATTGTTATATGCACGCCGACACCCGGATATTTTGTAGAAATCGGTGTTGCACAAAGATCAAAAAGTCCCGGTGCATAAAAACCAAAAAATACATATTTTCCGGCGAAATTCTCAGATTCAATCAACGGTTCTTCGCCATTCTGAATTGCATAATAGCTTTGCAGAATCTGCATTGCATTATATGGAATGTATCTGTCGAGTTCTCCACGATAGCGCAGCAGCGGCTTGTATTCTGAAAAAACTGGAATCTGCTGGTCTCTAAACAAAATTGCTTTGGCTTTTGAATCATAAGAAATCTGTTCGTTTTTGCCTTCGCGCACAAGCAGAGATTCAATGCCCAAAGACGGAACTGCTCTTCCGTCTACAAGATAAAACAGATTGGTGCGGCGAATTATGCCGTCTTTATCAGAAGTACTGCGGATATTTCCAAAACCACCAGCTGTTTCACGCAATGTTTTTATAGGGAAAAGCGACGGCAGAAAAGGTGATACTGCACGAAGTTTTTTTGCATCGAATCCATCAATTTCAAAAACCGGCGTATTAACATTTTCAGGCCATTCCTGTGTGTTACCGTACTGTTCACTTAAGAATACAGTATGAACAACTCCTGTAAACAATTCCGAAGCTTCTGCAAATTCCAGATCGTCTTCTTCGCCATAAACAGAAGGTTCTGTAAACATAACATCGAACGCACACGAGTTTGCACCACCGTCAGCAAGATAACGGACAATGTCTGCATATGCTTTTCTAGGCCAAGGCCAGCTCCAGCCTAATTCTTCCTGCGCCCAGTCAAGACTTTCCTGGTCAAGAAGAATCAGCATAATGTCATCAGAAGGCACGGTGTTTTCCGCCGTTGCCTTCATCATTGTGTCATAGACTTTGTTTTCAGGATACGAAAGAATGTTTAATGCCAAAAAGAGCACCGCAATTATTGTTGCTCCAAAAGCAATAATTACGGTACGTGCAATTTTATTGTTTAATAACTTCATAAGCCGGCAACAGCAGCCTTAAATCGCGGCAAACGTACATCTTGATTTGAAACATACTGATATTTTCCAAGCCGGAAGCTAACATTGTTCAAACGACTCTCTGGAGAAGGGTGTGTAGAATACATACCGCCGCTTGAAGAGCTGGCTTTCTGCTGAAGCATTTTTAACATTGATTCAAGACCATGCGGATCATAACCTGCATTTTCAAGCAGTTTCAAAGCCGTATTGTCAGCATCAAATTCCTGCTGTTTAGAATAACCAGCTGTAGTCATTGTACTTACAATTTCACCAATGTTCTCATCAAATGAATCAACCATTTCGTTCAATGCATCGTTTCCAAGAGCATAAGTTGTTGTCTTTGCAGCAGATGTAAGAGCAGCGCGTGTCCGCTTTGATTTAATTGCTTTTACAGCATGCTGAAGCTGAATATGTCCAATTTCATGTGCAATAACGGCAGCAAGAGCATCTTCGCTTTCTGTACATTTAATAAGACCTTTTGTAACAAGAATATGGCCGCCAGGTGTCGCAAAAGCATTTGCTTCATTTGAATCAAGTACCATTACATGATAGCCGTTATACACATCCGGTTTATCAGAATTTATTACCAGCGCATAACAAATCTTATTCAAATAAGCCTGAAGTTTATCGTTCTTGAGTGGCTTATACTGGGTCAAAAGCTGTGCAGCAACTGCACGTCCAATATAATACTCTTCTTCTGGTGTAATTTCTTCCTGTGCTTTTCCTAAAGCTTCAGAAGTTTTTTTTGCACTGTCTTTTGTTTTCTGGTCAAATTGAATTTTGTTCTTCAAATCTTTCAGAGAAGTTTTTTGTGCAAAGCTAAAGCCTTGAACAAAAATCAAAGCAGCAGCAACAGATACAATTAATTTTCTGTTCATTACTCAGCTCCATAAAGTTGACCGTCTGTAATAAAAGATTTTAATGAAGCATCTGAAACTTTTACAGATTCAAGCTGGTCAACACTTGAATAATTGAGCTTTTTGTTTGAATTTTTATAACCACTCTCTACTTCTTCAGAAAAACCTTTTCCAGCCAGTGCAATTTCATCAGCAGAAGCTGAAACTTTTCCGTTTTTTGAACTTGCAACAATCTTTTTTGTTGTAACACTTGAAGAAGGAATCCAGCCAGAAACAGAAGGGTCGCTTGCTTTATGAACTTTATGATATTTATTACTTGCTTTTTCAATTATAAGAGCATCGCCGTAAGAAGTCTGTGCAACAACTTTGTCAAAATTGCCAGTTCCCGTTTTAATAGCTGCTTTTTTTACTGCAACATAAACAGTCTCTCCATTCTGAACAGCAAAAAGTGCAGCAGCACATGCAAATACACATAACATACAAACTATTTTTTTCATCATTTCCTCCTATAAGACATCGTAAAAGCGAATGCACAGAGAAGTTTCATTTCTGCAACTTTAGAATGCAACGCATGAACAAGCTGCTTTTAATAAAATACATTGGTGTACTTTATCATACTTCCTATAAGCACCGCACCAGACGTGAATATAAACAGCAATAAAGATATTGGACGATATTTGATATTTCTGCTATTGCCGTCATGCATGTCTTTTTATATAAAGACAATTCACACCGTTTAAACGCATAAATATATTTTCGGTTACAATTTTTACAAAGTTTCTGTCTATTTTCTATAAATTGTTATAAGTTAATAGAAAAATATTAATTTATTACAACATAATGATTAAAGTAATTTATAAATTGCAAGAATTCAGCGGACATGCGAGCGTTTGCGCAGAGATTTTTCGCTGTACATCATTTCATCTGCTTTGGCAATCATCTTTTCAACAGACAAAGATGCAGAAAGAGAAACAAACCGTGCGCCACAGCTGGCACTTATTTTATATGGCTTTTCAGAAACACTGTTTACATCATCAAGATATTTCTGAAACGACGCCTTGAACTTTTCTATTGCTTTTTCACAGTCACCGTTTTCAACTGCAGCACAGACAAATTCATCTCCTCCAAAACGGGCACAGACAGAATCTTTTACGGCACTGTTAAAGATTGCATCTGCCAAAACCTTTATGGCAAAATCGCCGTCTTTGTGTCCGTATGTATCATTTATCTGCTTCAAGCCGTCAATATCAATTGAATAAACGATGAGGCTTTTTCCTTTGTTATCAGCACCTGTAATGTCATGTGAATTTTCAGTTATAAAACGTTCAATGGAATCATAAAAACCACGTCTGTTAAAAATTCCAGTCAGAGGATCGTGAACAAGCAGGAATTCAAGCTGTTCACGCATTTTTAAAGACGCAAGAACCTGGCTTAAAGTCTGTGCAAAATATTCATATCTTGAAATTTCGTAATAATCTTCTGTAAACAGAACAGCAAGATACCCTAAAAATTCTTCGCCAAAAATCAACGGCATAAAAACAAAATTGGTATACCACTGATTAAAAAGGCCATCTAAATCAGGCAGATATTCACTTCTGTTTATGGATTTAGAATTAATTACTTTGCCATTTTTTATGCAAAAAAAAGCGTCAATAATTTTGTCAAACGGATTCTTATATGTGAATTTTTCGTCTTTATGAATATCCATAAAACCGTGGTTCAGCATTATCCACGCATCATTTGAAAAAGGTATTTTTTCAACAAGAATCCGTTTTATTTCATCAAGGCTGCTCAACGGCGCAACATACGTTGCAAGTTCCTGCTGAAGATAATTCAAATATTTAAGGTGCCCGGTGTCTTTTTCTGAAAGATATGTGTAATTATTTGCATTCTTAACTTCAAATTTTGCGCAGCCACAAGACTGCCGAAATAAAATTTCAGGATTCAGGACTTTCTTTTTTTCAACAGGCTCATCTTTTAAAAGCGCAGCCATCGTCTTTACAGATTCTCTTCCGGCATAAACGTTGTCGCATTTTGCAGTTGTAATCTTTGGAATGTGGAATTCTGCAAGTTCAATGCCGTCAAAGCCTGTAACAATCGTGTCATGCGGCACGCTGTAGCCTTTCTCAAAAAGTTTTTCACAGACAGCAATTGCCATGCTGTCGTTTGCACAGACAAATGCGTCAGGAATTTCCGCACCGGATGCAAAAAATCTGTCCATTTCTTTTAGAGCTGGAATGCGCCAGAAATCACCATAGAGAATCTCATCACTGTTAAAAGGCAGGTTATGTTTTTCAAGAGCTTTTTTAAAAGCATTCATGCGGTTTTCAGAATATTCATTGCTTTCCGGACCGGCAACAAACCTGATATCTTTGCCTTTCTCGTCCGTTATAAGATGTTCAACCAGATTTGCAAAAGACTTGCTGTCGTCAAAGCAGACAGAAGGAATCTGCCTGTCAGGGAAATTCATGGAAACAATAGGAATTTTATGTTGTTCGCATTTTGAAATAATTTCAGAAGAAATTTCCCTGGAATACATTACACTCTGAGAAATAATTACACCGTCAATATTGTCATAATCTATTAATTTAAAAACAGATTTATTGATTTCTTCAGTGTGTTCAGATACATAATTTTCTGGCGAATCAAATATGAGCGTGGCAAAACCTTGTTCTTTTGCTTCAAGGCAAACACCTTTAAGCATTTCAAAAGAGGAACCATAAGAGCATGTTAATGTACAGACTGCAATTGTCTTTGGTCTACTGCCACTCATAATTAAAGAAGAGTATAACCCGTAATCGTCTATTTGCAAAGAAGAAAATCTTTTATTATTTTTGTAAAACAACAACATTAAAGAAACAACTTAAAAATGACTTTTCAGCGAATTTCATCAAAGCAACAGAATTATCCTGCAGAACATTCTGTCATATCACTTTTGTGCTGAACAGCAAAAGTTCATCTTTTCTGACAGAATGAAGGATTTTAAAACGCCTTGTACGAATCATCTTGATTTTTAAAGATTCTCTGATTAATATAGTTTAAGCATAAAAGGGGAGTAGTTCCCGTGACGAAATCAACATACCCGTTCATTTGAACTGGTTTCGTCTTTCGGCAAAACCGAAAACAAGACCTTTTATCTGAAGATATGTGCATAAAAATGCCTTTTCAGATAAAAGGTTTTTTTATGCATCTCTAAACTTTTTGAAAACACGTTTTTCAAACACAGGAGTCAACATGGAAATAAAATGGCTTATTCTGGCACTGGCAGTACTTATGTATCTGCTTGTAATCTGCTTTCAAGAAAAGAAAGTCTGGTTTACTTCGGTTACAGCATTTATTATTTTTGCAGTTTCGCTTGTTTTGCCGGGCAAAATTTTTTATCTGGAAGGCGCTGTTTGGGAAGCACCCGTTTTATATACGATACATCATGTTTTGTTTGAACTGATAAACTGGAATGTTCTGATGATTTACGTCGGCAGCATGACAATTGCAGCTTTGTTTATTTATTCAAAAGTGCCGGCACGAATTGCTGACAAAATTACAGAACTTTCGCCAAGCACAGGAATTGCCATTGTTTTGATTCTTGCCATGACAGGTATTATTTCTATTTTTGTTGAAAACGTTGCAACCGTTCTGGTTATGGCACCAATTGCCCTTGCAATGTGCAAGAAATTAAAACTCAATCCTACATATTTCATGATTGGCCTTGCCGTAATGTCAAACCTTGAAGGAACAGCAACTCTTGTCGGAGACCCGCCTTCAATGATTTTTGCTTCTTATGCAAATTATTCATTCAACGACTTTTTTGTTCACCAAGGACATCTTTCAATATTTTTCATAATTCAGGCTGGAATGATTGCCGGCTGTCTTTTCTTTTATGCATTTTTTGCAAAAGCAAAAGACAAGGCTGAAATCGAAAAAACAGTACCGGTTTCATACGTGCCGGCAATACTTTTGGTTTCGATGATCTTTGGACTTGCTCTTATTTCTTTTTTGCCGGAAAAAATTACAGCTTCGTTCAGCTGTCTTTCGGGCGGTTTTGTAATGGTTTTGGGAATAATCGGCGTGCTCTGGTATAGACTGTCTCAAAAAAAGACCGGCTCTGAAACAGCAAAAATGATAAAAGAACTTGACTGGGAAACAATATTTTTTCTTATAGGCATATTCGTTGTTGTTGGAGCGATAAGTGAAACAGGACTTCTCGGCGATTTTGCCAATTTCCTTTCAACAGTCTGTGCCGGCAATGTCTTCTTAGGCTTCCTGCTTATTCTGACCGTTTCAGTATTAATTTCGGGTTTTGTTGATAATGTTCCATATATCATTGTAATGCTGCCAGTTGCAGGCTCTCTTGCACAGAATATGGGCATTGCAAAAGAACTTTATATGTTTGCACTGCTTGTCGGTTCATGTCTTGGCGGAAATCTTACGCCATATGGAGCAAGCGCAAATGTTGTAACAATGGGCATCTTGAAAAAAGAAGGTCATCCGATTAGTTTTGGCAAATGGCTCAAAATCGGCGGTTCATTTACTGTCATTACAACAGCAGTTGCATCGCTTGTCCTCTGGCTTTTGTGGGCTTAGACAACAAGCAGCCATAATGCAAAGCGTCCTATTCTTCTAAAAAACAGATATTGACTTTCTGCATAAACAAAAACGGCATTCACTTTTTGTGAATGCCGTTTTTCATATAATCCAGTTTAATCCGCCTGGCTGCATTTTAACCTGCATGTTTCGCACAGACAGTAAAACATAAAATGCTTTGCACAATTCAATTACAATGCCTTTTTAAACTCCCTGGTTAACACGGGTTGGAACCTGGCTTATTGTACTTAAAAATTTATTAAGGTCAGTGCGTTCTATCAAATCAATCGGGCGGCCGTCAATAAAGCGGCGTGATTCTTCACTGAATGTTCCAGCCGAAAAGCAAATGCCCCTGCCTGCTTTTGCATCACGGATTTTTTCATGAAAATCTCGTATGTAAAGCTCGCCGACAGTGCTTGTGGTACGGTAAAAACGGAACAAAACAATGTCTGTCCACTGCTGTGTTTCAATCTCTGCAAGAATTTCCGTACAGTCATTTGATGAAGTAATATCTAGAATGCGCGAAAGCGATTTTGAAAAATAGCATGATACAATCTGTTTGCAGAGCAGTACAAAGTCGCTGTTATTTGCAATAAGATAAACCTGCAGATTGTGGTTCTGGTTTAATTCCTGATATTGAGCAATAAGTGAAACAGTGTCTTTGTAAGTTGGAATAAGTTCCTGAACCTGCTTGAACATAGTCAATGCATCGCTGATATTCAGCATTTTAAGATAAACATGACCCATTCTATAGCGCATTTCTGCAGCAATATCATTTGGAACATCTTCGTGCTTAAGACCGATTTCAAAATCCTGTAATGCTTTTTCTAAAGAATTTGTGTTTGCATGCAAAATGCCGGCCTGAAGACATGAACGTGCTCCATAAACAGGATCTGGACGAAGATGCATGAATATTTTTAAAGAACGTTCGATTGCATTTGTTTCTGCAAAAGCTTCTGCCAGAGAAAAGAGCACTTCTTTATCTTCAGGATCGTTATCAATTGACTGCTTCAAATATGCAAGCGATTCCTTGTACTTCCGGCTTTTTGCAAGCGACAGTCCAAGAAAACGATAAACTTCCATATTTGAAGGAAAAATGACAAGTGTACGTTTAAATAATGGAGATGCTTTTTCGTAGTCGCCATTCAGATAAAACGCCTGTCCAAGATAATAATTTACTTCTGAATTATTTGGATTAAGCTTGCGTGCTGTCAGCAGTCCTTTAAAAGCATCTGACGGATTTCCTAATTTTATTGCACAGATGCCCTGCCGTAAACCAGTTGTTTCAACATCAATATCAAGATGAGCAGACGAAATATCAATCATTAAATTATAAAGATTGAAAGCTTTATCCCATGCAAGTTCACTAAAATGCAAATCCGCAAGCATTTTCAATGCCTGTGGATTATGCGGATCCTGTGCGAGCTTACGGTTTGCTTCCCTTAAAATTGACTGTCTGTCTCTTTTTTTATCAACCGGTTGAGTTTTCTTTTGTTCAGATAAAAAAGTCGTTATCAGCAAAAAAGACAGACCAATAACGATAATTGAAATAATTACAGGGAAAATCATACTCTTTATTATGCTGTTACAATCACAACCTGTCAAGAAACTGCGTTGACAAGAAAGACATACCATAATACGATATAGTATATATTATGAGCAAAAATATCATAGGTTTGAAACAAGCCGACGGAACTTTTTATCCGATACTCACAAGGGGCAAGCCCGCAAAAAAACGTCTGCAGATTACAACTGCCAGTGACAATCAGACAGCAGCACAAATAACACTTTTCTGTGCTTCAGACGAAAGTTTTTCTGACGCAGAATATGTTGACACGCTCATGATAGAAGGCTTAAAGCCGCATGAAAAGCGTTCTGTAGATTTGGATTTCATTATTACACTTGATGAGAACGATGAACTTTCTGCACAAGTTTATGACCAGGAAAGCGGCGGTTCAACAAACAGTGCCGTTTCTCTTGTTACAATCGGTACAAACAGCAGCAATGCAGAAGAAACTATGGATATTGCTGAAGATCCGGTTGGTTTCAGCTCTGAACAGCCCGATTTAAGCGATGACATTTTCAGTCTGTCAGATTTAGATGATTTTCAGCCGGAATCGGAAAACAGCACGGATGAACCGCCTGTAACTGCAACAGAAAATTTTTCTGATGAAGATTTGAATTTTGACATTGACGACCCGTCTTTATTTGCAGCGACAGGCGTTGATGACGATGCATTTGCTGACGATTCTTTTGCTGACGAAACCTATGAAGAAATTGCAGAAACAACAGAAGCCGAACCACAAGACAGCATGTTTGCTGATGATGACAATATGTTTGATGAACCTGCATCACAGGAAGACGCAGAAGCTCCAGACCTCTTTGGAGAACCGGCACCGTCCGGAGGATTTGCAGATTTTGACTTTCTTGATCCTAATGCCGGAAAAGCAAAACTGCCGCTTGTTCCGATTATCTGCATAATCTGTGCACTCATTTCGGTTCTTTCATGTCTGGGCATCTGGCTGTGGTTTTCAAAGAACAAACAGCAGCAAATGCCTCTTGTCGTTGAAAAAGCACCGGCTGTCAAATATCAGTCTGTTACAGTCGTTACAGAAAAAGCAGAACCTGTTGATGCTGCACTAATTGACAGAATAAATTCTTCAACAACTGCAAAAGAAGATTCAATCATTATTATTGATGCACCTGTTGTTGTGCCGACAGTAACTTCAAAAACAGCTTCTGTAAAGGACACAAAAGACTATCAGATAAAATGGGGCGATACGCTTTGGGATATTGCAGATACATTCTACAAAAATCCATGGATGTATGAAAAAATTGCACGCGCAAATAACATCAAGAACCCTGATTTTATTCTTTCGGGAACATGGATAAAGATTCCGCCGCTGTGATTTTGATGCGCTCATTTTGTTTTGCTTTTGCAGTTTTTGTATCGCTTTTTGCATGCATTTCCTGCAAAGCACAAAACTCAACTGAAAACCAGGCAGAACTGCTGCGAATTCTCAATGACAGCGACTATGATGCTTTAAAAGAGCTGGCAGCAAAACCACTGGAACTTGCCTCTACAATTGAAGATGACTCCTGTTATTTTACAGCGCTTCATCTTCTAAAAGCAGGTGAAACTGAAAAAGCAATAGAACTTTTAAAATATGGCAGGCTTTATGCTTCATGGCAGATTGCACAGGAATGTGCAAGAAAGCTTTGTACAATCGGCTCAAGCCAGGAAAAAGAAGCAGCTGCAAAATATTTTGCAGAAACTTATACAGAAGAACGTGACTGTGACTATTATCTTTTAAATGAATTCTGCAGCCAGAAAGAATATAAAAAAGCCTTAAAAGTAAGTCCCCTGCCCGTCCTTTCTGAATTTGCCTCGCCGCAAATTGAAAAAAATGCCAAAACAGAATCTCAAAAACGGCGCATAAAACTGAACCTTGAAGCTCAAAACAAAAGAACAAAATTGCAGCTTTTATGTCTGTTAAAAACAAATAATTCAAAATTCACAGAATATTTTGACATATGGGTTAACAACTGGGAAATTTCACCGGAACATGTAGATTTTCTTAATATATGGGAACAGCTGACACAAGAAGAAAAAGATTCTGTACAGATTGTAAACGGACAGAATCCAGCAGCAATTATTGAACTTTTGCAATTCCGTGTTGCTGTGTACGAAAGAAAGTATAAAAAAGCACTTCAGCTTCTTGAAAAACTGCCGCTTTCTCCTGAAAACTTTACAAGTCCTGTTTTTTCAGATTTTGGACGTGCCATGCTTTATGGCGGTGTTTCTGCAAAAGACGGTGTTTCAACATTCAGAACAATTGCAGAAAAAACAGCTGATTCTGAACTGAAATTTCTTGCATGGTTTTACAGTGCACAATTTTCTGTAAACGAAAAAAATTACGATGCAGCACTAAATGCGTTCATTCTGTCAATGAATTCTGCAACATCTGCTGCAAAATATGACAATGCACTCTGGTATTATCTGAAAACAGCAAAAACAGTTTCGCTTGAAACAGCAAAAGCAGCTGTAAAAACATATGCCTCTACCTGGCAGGATCCTGAATATTTCGAAGATTTTCTCAGGGACTTTGCCGCAGATTTACTGCAGGGACGTTACTGGAACGATTTTGTTGAAGTCTACACCTATATAAAGTCTTATGCAGATGCAAGTTCACAGGCTCAATATGCTTACATAAGCGGCCGCCTGATTGAAGAAACAATGGCAAAAAATCCTTTTCAAGGTTTAAGCAGGCTGCAGGCTGCACAAAGCTGCTATGAACAGGCTTACAAAGGAAACCATACCGCACTTTATTACAGGTTTCTTGCAGCAGAGCAGCTTGGAATTCCAATAGAAGAAAATATCGAAACGAACAGCATGAAACCTCAGAAAAGTGATGCCGATTTGGAATCGCTTGTTTTGGGCTATGCTGAACACGCGCTTTTTGACGAAGCATATAAAACATACATAGCCCAATATCAGAACATTAGCCTTGAATGCGCAGAAAAACTGTCAAAAATATTCAGCCATGCAGCAGAAAAAGACTGTACAATGCATTACAACGCACTAAACATAATAAGCTATGCTGTAAGGCGCACAGATTCGCCATTAACAAAAGAAACACTTTATCTGCTCTATCCGCGCCCTTATCTGGCAGAAGTAAAAAATGCAGCAGAAACTTTTGCAGTAAACGAAGACGTGCTTTTCGGACTTATACGTACAGAAAGCTATTTTGACAAAACAATTGCTTCAAGGGCAGGCGCTACAGGTCTTGCACAGTTGATGGACAGCACGGCAAGCGACATTGCAAAAAAACTGAAAATCAAAGAATACGATTTAAAAGATGCACAGACAAACGTCAATTTTGGTGCATATTATCTTAATAATCTTACAGAAAGACTGAATAATTCAATTATTATGGCACTTTTTGCATATAACGGCGGTCCAACCCGTGTACGCCGATGGCAACGTGCAGCTTCGGACCTTCCCATTGATTTGTTTCTGGAAACAGTGCCATTTTTAGAAACAAGAGATTATGGCCGCAAAGTTCTTTCTGCTGCCGCCTTTTACGGTTATCTTTATTATAACAAGACAGTTCATCAGGTTGTGCAGGAAATTATGGGTTCACAGCCAGTCTTAGAAGGAAGTGAACTGACCGAAAACCAGCATAAATAAGCAAAAGTGGAAAATATATGCGAACATTGTTTTTGAAAAGCCGCTGTGCAAAAAACGGAACAATCTTTGCAATAAGTAAAAATCATTCCGTTTTTTCAAAAACAAAATGCTAATTATGTGCCTCTATAACAGCATCGAATGAATCGTTTGTAAAATACTTGTCCGCTTTTTTTGTAAATAAAAGTGGATAAGTCGTTTTTCCATTTGAAGGATTAATCCAGGAATTTTCGTTGGCAAGTCCCCAAATTGTAACGCAAGTAATTTTATTTGAACCGGCATAAGATTTGCCATATTTCTGCATTACCTTAAAATAATCTGCATAAGCTTTTGCTGCAGCTGATTGAGTTGCAGCAGAAAAATCAAGTTCCGTTACATGAATATCTAAACCCATTGCAAGAAACCGTTTGACAGCCGTTTCGTAGGCTGCAGCCCCTGGATAAGAAGTACCGGCATGAGACTGCATTCCCATAACATCAATTCTTGGCTTTACAGATTTTCCGTTTACAGTTTTTGCTTCTCCATTCTGAATCAACGAAATAAGACTGCAAATAGCATCCGTTTTTGCACTTACATATTCATTGTAATCGTTGTAACAAAGAAGCACATCCTCAGGAGCATAAGCATTTGCAAAACGAAAAGCATTCAAAATAAATTCTTCACTTTCATAAATCTGGTACCAGCGCGAACCTTGCGGATATACATCAGGAGATTTGTTTTTTGTAGCTCCTGTAGCTCCGCGAAGCCAGTCTTTTTTTGTTACATCATCAGCACAGGCTTCATTTACAACGTCCCATGCCCAGATAATGTGGTTGCCTTCACCATAACCATTTGCTTTTTCCCATTTGGCAACACATTCAAGCACAGTTTTAACGTACCATTCGTGGCGTGCCGTCATTATTTCTTTATCAACAGGATTTTTAAGCACGCCATTTGATTCTACAGCTTTATAACCGACAGCAAAAAAATCATCTGGAGTCTGCGAATGCCATGTAAGAACATGCCCACGCATCTTTATGCCCATTTCTTTGCAGGAATTTAAAACTGCATAAATAAGATTTTCATTATTGAGTTTTGACGGCACTTTGATTGTCAAACCATTGGAAGCTTTAAAATCAACCATCTGCTGTTTTGCACCGTCTCCCCTGTTCCACCATGCAAGCAAAAACTGTGGCTTTAATTCATTTCCAGTTGTCAATGTGTTCACATGCTTTTTTATTCCTTCACGAATTTCTGGAAAATAAATTTCCTTTGGTTCGCCCCAGTTTTTATCATGTTCATAAGAAGCAGTGTATTTGTCAGCACCAAGCCGACGAAGACCGAAATTTCCATATTCTGCACAAAGGCCGACATAATCAAACTGGTCTTTGTAAGTTTCATAAAAAGACGGGACTGAATCATCTGTCCACTCTGCAGCACTGCCTTTTGCCGGTTTTGCCCATAAACTTAAAGCTGTCAAAAATAAAGCAGGTACAATTAACAGCGTCCTGCTAAAAATCTTATGCATAATCAACCTCTAAAATTAGTTTTTCTCTAAATTTGAACAAAGTCAGAAAAAGTGTTTATAGAATCAAGCTTATTACCAAACTGAACCGGCGTCAATTTTTTATGCGTAAGAGATTGTACCAAAAGATTATACAAATTCAATAATTACGCAACACACACAACGCTTTAAAGCAGAACAACAAAAACCTAAACCTGCATAAAATACGCCGAGGCAAGGCATGCTCCGCTCAAGATTGTGACTCCACCGTTTTTATTTAGAATTTGCATAAAACCCTAAATAAAAACTAAAGAAAAATTAAAAAATGCAATATTACAAACCGGTTAATTTTATCAGTTCATAAAATCTTAAAATAACGTAACAATCTTCGCAAAAAAGGCAGACAAAACCCGACACAGATTATTCGGGGCAAGTTGAACTTTCCGCTCAAATAAAAAGACTGCTTTAATAAACGTTAAAACAAAAACAGCCCGATGATTCCAAGAGGAATTAAATAAATTGAAAAATAACCTAGCCTGCCGCTTTTTATAAGCTTCATCAAAACAAAAAGCGCACCCAAGCCGGCAAGAAAAGCACTTGCGCAGCCAACCAAAAGACTTGAAACAGAAACAACGCTTGTCATTTCACCCAAATCTTTTGCTTCAAGAATAAAGGCACCCAAAATAGCTGGAATTGAAAGCAAAAATGAAAATTCTCCGGCTGTCTTACGGTTAACGCCAGAAAGCAGAGCACCAGAAATTGTGCTTCCAGAACGTGAAATGCCTGGCAAAGTTCCCAAACCCTGTGCAAGACCGCACCACAGCCCCTGCTTTACATTTATTGTTTCATCACCTGAAATTTCCTGTTTTTTATTTTTATCAAACCATGTTGCAAATACAAGCAGAATACCTGTAACAATAAAACCGACACAAACAAATTTTAATGGAATATCTTCTATAAATATACTTGAAATTATACCCAGAACACCAGTTACAGCAGTAGCAACCACAAGCGACAAAATCATTATCTGTTTCGGTTTGTCATTTTCCAATTGTTTTCGTGTAACAAGCCTTATAAAAACTGCTATCAAATCAAATATCTGTTTTCTAAAAAAAAGAACAACTGCAAATAATGTTGCCACATGCAGGCAAACATCAAAAATTAAAGGCACTTCTTCAAGATGAAACAAATATTGAACAACAGCAAGATGACCTGAACTTGAAACAGGAAGAAATTCTGTTATGCCCTGCAGCAGACCTAAAAGAAATGCTTGAAAAACATTCATTATAAACTCCGATAATTTACAGATTTTTATTTCAAGATTCTGTATCGGCAAAAAGAAAGGAGGAATGCAGATTAAAATCTGCATTCCTCCAAGGGCAAGAAAGAAAAGAGGAAAATAAGGAGAACAATCGAGTTCAAGATATGCACGGAGGGTACATTCTGTTTACTCAAAAAAATGTCGCAAAGCCCACAAACTTACAGCATTTAAATTAAACAGCAAACCATTTATATCTTTTTAAATGCTGTTTAATTTAAAGACTGTATTCATCAGAAGCTGCCCGTTTATAAGACAGCTTCTGCGTTTATTAATCAGATAAATCAAATACATGAACAACCGAAGCATCAAGAATAACTTCACCTTCGTCTGTTACACTGATTCCTACAAAATCACCTTTGTGAATATCACCGATTTCGATACCCACACAACCTTTTACCTTGTTTTTTGACTTATCATAAAAATCTTCGTCTTTAAGAATCTTAGTTGATGCAGATGCAGCAACAACAACTGTTTCTCCATCAGAATCAAGCACAATTGTGCCTCTTGTTGAATCAACAGCAGTAATTGTGCCCGTAATTGGATATTCTACTGTTTCATACAAATCATCTTCGTCATATATAACTATTGGATCTTCAGCAACATACCGTCTTGTACAAACCGGTTCAACATAAACACGCGAACTTCTATAAATTGTAATCGGTCGTGTTCGAATGCGAATAGACACATGACCTCTTGGCGGTGCCGGGTGATGATGTTTTGGCGGAGGCGGTGCCGGATGATGAGAACCAGGAGGCGGAGGACCTGGACGCCGATGAGGTTCAGCATACATACATGTAATTGCAATAAACAATGCGCTGACAACAGCAATTATTAATTTCTTTTTCACAATTTCTCCTTTCTAAACCATCATAAGAATTGCAGCATAAAACAGCAGTTCCCATTTCAAGTCCGGCTACAAAATGTTTTCTGTCTGAAGCAAAAGTTTTGTTCAGTCGTCCTCTGAACAAGATATTTACTTCAGACAGATTTCATTTGCAAGCAAATGGTTTCTTCGGTAGCTCTTTTACAGTTTGCAGTATATCCTTGATTCATATACCCTGCATTAAAATAAGATTAAAACTATCTTATAAAAAACAACAAGAATTTATTAAATTTTAATGTACTGTTATATCAATCCGGTATATACTCATCATGAATGAACAGATTAAAATTAATATGCTTTACATTTTCAATTTTTCTCTTTACTTTCGGTTTCTGCTTTAAAACTGAAGCACAGTCGTTCCATCGCCACGACATGTCTATTCCAATGAATTCATATAGAGGAAAAAGACCTTCATCAGACAGTTTTTCAGATCATTTTGCAGAAACTCAGCAAAGAAACCTTTCTGTAGAAAAAGCTACTATAGAACAAACAGATTATTCCATAATAATAATCATAACATTTAACATTCCGATTAATCCGAATACAATTTCACCGGAAACAGTCAGTATAAATGATGAACAGCTTGATTCAAGCGCAGTAATAAAATTCAATAGAGTCGGAAACGAAGTACATATTTCAATTCCTTTAAGCATCATTGAAATGATTGATAAAGACAAAACAAAAAATCTTTTTGTTCATATTGATAAAATCATAGCTTATGACGGCGCAAAACTGGACAAGCGCACGATTAATAATCTGGAATTTAATGTAACATATAAATAATCTTGCGGAGTTAATGTGAATATTCTTATTGTTGAAGATGAACCAAACATTGCAAGTTTTGAAAAACTTGAACTGGAACACGAAGGCTATGCCGTAACTTTGGCACAGACAGGAAGAGAAGCACTCGCTTTTTTTGAAGAAAATTTAAAAGGCGACCCTCAAAATTTCTTTTCAATCGTGCTGCTCGATATAATGCTGCCAGAATTGAACGGCATCGAAGTTCTGCGCCGAATAAGAAAATTATCTCAAGTGCCAGTAATTCTTGTAACGGCACGCGGTGAAACTTTTGACAAAGTCAACGGACTTGATGCAGGCGCAGACGATTACATTGCAAAACCATTTGCAATCGAAGAACTTCTTGCTCGCATACGTTCAGTATTGCGCCGTTCTGCACAGCAGGAAACAGCCCAGAATACAGAGCAAAGTACAAACGCAGAACAGTCAGTCATTATTTTTGACAGACTGAAGCTAAACGCTGCAAGCTATGAAGTTTTTGTTGACGACACTTTAATTACACTTACAAAAACAGAATTTCTGCTTTTAAAATGCCTGCTCTGCCACCAGGGCGAAGTCCTTTCAAGAACAGACATTATCAATGAAGTATGGGGCGAAGACCATTACATTGATGAAAATTCAGTTGATGTTTATGTACGTTATCTGCGCACAAAAATTGACGAAGTTTTCAATGTTTCTTACATAACGACAGTTCGCGGCGCCGGTTATACAATTCGGAAACCTTCAAATGCCTGATTTTTTTCGTTTTAAAGACATGAAAAACAGAAGTTTGTCGATTTCTACACGAATCGCCATCATTTTTGGCATTCTCACATTTGTCATTATTGTGCCTTCAACATATTTAATAACATATGTTTTAAAAACAGCTGTCCTCAAGCAGAAATCAAACGAGCTTATCGAAAACACAATGCGCATTTCGGGCGAACTTCAAAATACCAAAATTCAAAATGAACTGGTGAACACAGCAAAAAACTTTGTTGACAGCCAGACAGCACAGCGCCCAAATCTGCAAAGAAGTTTTGACATTGTTGACCGGTGTGTAAGACGTGTACGAGTTCCTTATTATGTTTCATATACGGTTTATTATCTTGCAGAAGACAATAATCCTGTTTTTGTAGGCTCAAATGATCCTTATCTTCCATTGTTGCCGTTTACAGAAGAGCCTCTGCGGCGTTTTGAAAAAAGTTATTACACTGACGGAGATTTAAATATCCTCTATTTATCTGTTCCTGCCGGAGCTTTAAATATACAGACTTCAATTAACATGGAAGTTGACAGCATCGACAAACTGCTGACAAAACTGCCGGTAGTCATGCTTTTTTTTATGATTCCTCTGCTTGTAATTTCATTCTGCATAGCAAAATTTGTTTCTTCAAGACTTTTAAAACCTGTTGCAGACATTACACGTACAGCAAACGAAATAAGTGCTTCTCAACTGGACAAGCGCATTCCAGAACCAAAATCAAAAGACGAGCTGAACGAACTTGCAAAAACGTTTAATTCGTTATTTGCCCGCCTGCAGCAGGATTTTGACCGCGAAAGAAGATTTACTTCAGATGTTTCACATGAATTAAGAACACCTCTTGCTGTTCTTTTAGGACACATAGACCTGCTTAGAAGATGGGGCAAAACAGATACAAACATTCTTGATTCTTCACTTGAAACACTTTATAACGAAACGAAATCAATGCAGTCGCTCGTTGAAAATCTACTGCTGCTTTCAAGAAGCGAACGGCAGGCTCCACCAGAGAAACTGCTCGTAAAAATCAGCTTTATGCTGAAAAAGATTGTTTCAGATTTAAAGATTGTTTCTCCAGAAGTCAATTTTTCAATAGAGTGTCCGGAAGATGCCGTTCTGTTTACAAACCCGGACATGCTGACACAAATTTTACGAATCTTGATTACAAACAGCATTTTTTACAGCCCGTCTCCGGCGCAAATTACGCTGACGTTTGACCCGAATAAAAAAACTCTTGCAGTTGCAGATAAAGGCAATGGCATTGCAGAAAAAGATCTGCCGCACATTTTTGAACGCCTTTATCGCACAGACGAGTCAAGAAACCACAGAACAGGCGGTTCAGGTCTTGGCCTTGCAATTGCACAGACATTGACCCGCAACCTTGGCGCTACAATTTCAGCAGAAAGCGCAGGTCTTGGTCTTGGCACCTGCATGACCATAAAATTTCTTGAACAAGAGATAGAATAAAGAAAACAGCGCAGAATACAGTTCTTTCGGAGGATACGTATGCTTTGCAGATATGTGCTGCAAAGTTTGTTCTGTTCAGGCAAAAGTTTGCAGTGGTTTCCGCTGCGACTGCAAACTTTTGTGGTTTAAAGCAACTTGCAATAAACATATATAATAGGCTATTTTATATAAATGGCACACACTAAATCTTTTATATTTATTTTATTTATCATTCTGTGTCTTTCATCTTGTCAGACAACTAATAAGTCAAAAAAAGACAAGACTGTTGTTGAAACCGAAATAAACAGTAAACCTGCACCTCAAACAAAGTCAAAAAACACAGAGCCACACATTACAAGTGCAACACTTGTTGCTGTCGGCGACAATTTGATTCATGCACCAATTTATACACAGGCAGCAAGCCGGGCAAAAACAGCAAATCTTGAAACAAAAGCAAAAAATGCACCAAATTATGATTTTTCGTTTGCATATAAAAATCTGCTGCCGCTCATTTCGCTTGCAGACTTTGCCTTTATAAACCAGGAAACACTTGTTGCACCTTCTTTTAGTCCTTCTACATATCCGCGTTTCTGTACACCAAAAGAAATGGGTGATTTTATCGTTGATTCCGGTTTTAACATGATTGCAATGGCAAACAACCATATGCTCGACAAAGATGAAGCAGGCTTGAGAGATTCAATTAAATATTGGAAAACAAAAGAAGATGTTGCCGTATCTGGCGCTTTTTTAGACAAAAACGACATGAACACAGTCCGCGTTATAGAAAAAAACGACATAAAACTTGGCTTCGTTTCATTCACTTCATCTTTGAACGGCTTGACCCTTCCGGCAAAATCTCAGTTGCAAATTGGTTTTGCTTCTGACGAAAAACAGCTAAAAAAAATGATTGAAGATGCAAAAGCACAAAGCGACCTTGTCGTTGTTTCTGCACACTGGGGAGAAGAATATAAAACAGAGCCAGACGCAAAACAAAAAGAAATGGCGCAAAAACTGGCAGACTGGGGCGCCGACATTATTATTGGAACACATCCGCATGTTCTTCAGACAATTGAAGAACTGCGCTCAAGCGACGGACGTCTTGTTCTTGTTGCTTATTCTCTTGGAAATTTAATTTCAAGCCAGAATGAAGGGCTTCGTGTAATCGGCGGTCTTTTATCAATGACAATTGAAAAAAACCTCGACACAAACGAAACACAGTTCAGCCATGTTACACTGCTTCCACTTGTTACAAACTACGGGAACGGCTTTTCTGAAATTTCAATTTATCCAATTACAGAATATCCTCCTTCAATGGCAAAAAAACACGGCGTAAAACGCTTTACTTCAGAATTTAATTATAATTATATTCTTGAGCAGACAAAAAACATTATTCCGGCAAAATATTTGATTTTGCCGGACAATTTCTACACACAACTTCCGTTGCGATATCAGCTTTGGATTATGCGATAAACATTCTGGTGCAGTTTTCTAAATGAATTCTGCACCTGTTTTTTTAACGAATATGACATACCGTTCTGTTTCTGAGTTTTATAAAGAAAAATTTGGCTGCAAAGTTTATAAAATTTCTCTTGACGCCGGCTGCACCTGCCCTACACGCGACGGCACAAAAGGAGAAGGCGGCTGCATTTTCTGCAGCGCTTCCGGTTCGGGCGATTTTGCCGCAAACAGAAATCTGCCTATAGAAGAACAAATTGAACAGGCAAAACAGAAAGTCGCTTCGAAACTGAATAAAGGCAGCGGCAAATTCATTGCATATTTTCAGAATTTTACAAACACTTACGGCGACATAAACAGGCTTGAAAAATTATGGTTCAAAGCCGCATCTTCTAAAGACATTGTCGGTGTTGCAATTGCCACGCGCCCGGATTGTCTTGCACAGCCCGCACTTGATGCAATTTCAAGACTTTCAAAAATCACTTTTACTTCAATTGAACTTGGACTTCAGACAACAAACGAAAAATCCATAAATTATATCAGACGGAATTTTGAAAACAGTGTTTATGACCAGGCTGTAAAAAAACTCCACGACATTTCAAAAAAAATTCATGTCGTAACCCACGTTATTTTTGGTCTTCCAGGCGAAACCGAAAAAGACATGATAGAAACTGTCAAACACGCCGTAAAAGCCGGTACGGACGGCATAAAAATTACGGTTCTTCATGTCTTAAAAAATACAGATCTTGCAGAAGATTATCTTGAACACAAATTTGAATGCCTTTCGATGGAACAATATTTTGAACTTTTAGCAAAAGCCCTTAAAGTCATTCCACCGGAAGTTGTCGTGCACAGGCTTACAGGCGACGGTGCAAAAAATATTTTGATTGCGCCTTTGTGGACAGCAGACAAAAAAAAGGTACACAACTCGCTAAGAACATTTCTTGAAAATTACAAACTTTAGCGTCTGCCTTGAAAAATTCTTTTGGAAAAAACATAAAGCTATGGTATGATGTAACAAGGGTGAAAAATCGAGGTAAATATGGCAGCACAGGTAACAAATGACTTTCTTGCTCAGTTCAATTCCTTAAGCAATTCTGGAATGCTTGAGAAAAATGAAAGCCTACGGCATGAAAACCAGCAGCTAAAAAGACTTATTGATGACAGTGCAGCGCTGCTTCTTATTACAAGCGCAGACAGTATGTTTGAATTTATAAGTACAAGGTTTCTTGATTATTTTCTGCCACAGTTTATGGCTTTTATCATTCAGCCACCCCGTGAAAATTCAATTCTTCAATATTGCTACAAAAATATAGGCCGCGTGTCTGAACGCATAAACGATTCAAATTACAAGTCATTGCTTCAATATTTTAACAATGGAAACACCGACAACGAATTTGAAAAAATCGAAAAAAGCCTTCCAGCCGGCAGTTTTTCAGATGATTTTCTGCAAACACACCCTTTAATGGTTTTTCCGTTAAAAGGCATAGGCGGCATTTATGGTTTTGCTACATTCAGCGAAAAAATAACCGGCAACAGTTACACCCGTGCAGAAATTGATTACATAACGCATATGTTCAGTGTGCTCTCTGTTATGATTCAAAATGACATGCACTATAAGACTTCAATTACAGACCCTAAAACAGGGCTTTATACATACGACTATTTTATCAACAAATTAACAGAAACTACGGCCATCGTTCACCGATATAAACACACAGCCGGTCTTTTGATGATTGACATTGATTTCTTCAAAAAATTCAACGACCAATGGGGTCATCTTACAGGCGATAAAGTGCTTATTACAATTTCTGCCGCAATGAGCGCAATTCTCCGCAAAGAAGACTGTCTTTGCAGGTTTGGCGGCGAAGAATTTGCAATCCTCATTCCAGAAACAGACGCTGTAGGACTTGCATCTCTTGCAGAAAGATTAAGACAGACTGTAAAACAGGCAGAAGTAAAAGTGAACGGAACAGCTCTTTCTGTAACCATCAGTCTTGGCGCATGTCTTATTACAGCCTCTGAAAAAATTGACCCGAAAACACTGCTTGACCGTGCAGACAAGGCACTCTATCTTGCAAAAACAAACGGAAGAAACTGTGCAGCTTTGTTCCCGGACGGTTTGTTAAGACGGGCAGCAGTTCACAGAGGCATAAACGAAATTCAAATTATTTCGCCAGATTTGATTATTTCGCAGAATTAAAAACTTCTCGCAGTTTCAATTTAAGATTCTCTGCTTTTCTCTTGTCTTTTGGCGTTTATTTTTCCATCTTTATTATAGAAGAACACAGACAGCAAATGCAAAAAATGTTCTTTTAGAGATGCCTTTTAATGCAACACTTCCCGTGCAATTCATTAAAAAAGCGTGATGTAAATACGTTTTGTATTTTCATCATCAAAGTTTGTTCATGCATTGCATCCGCAAACTTTGATTCTCGCCATAATGAGCCGCTGCTAACGCAAGGTTTTATAAGGGGAAAATTATGATTAATGAATTATCTATGAACGATTTTGATAATGCAGTGTTTAAAAGCGAAAAACCTGTTTTAATTGATTTTTTTGCAACATGGTGCGGTCCATGCAAAATGCTCTCGCCTGTTCTTGAAGAACTTGCAGAAGATTTAAAAGACAAAGCCGCAGTCTATAAAGTTGACGTCGATAAAAATGCAGGTCTTGCAGACCGGTTCCGCATTTTAAGCGTGCCGACTTTGATGTTTGTAAAAAACGGCAAAATTCAGACACGCATTGAAGGCACACGCAACACAGACGAATTAAAAGACCTTCTGTTAAATTAACAGGTTTTAATGCATGACCACACGGTTCTGCATTAAAAAGTGCCACAAGTTTTTCAACAAGTGCGCCAGAAATGGCGCACCAGTTAATTCAGTTTTTAACGGCAGCGTTATAGACTGTCCAAAAATCATGGTTATTTTTGCGGCAGATTTCTGCAACAGATTCATATTCTGGATAATTCCGCGTTGAGCCGTCCGGCAGTTCAACCTGCTTTACTGCAACTTTGCCAAAAGCCGTCTGCACTTCTGCTTCTTTTCTTGCAAGTTTTGTGCGCTCAACTTTTGTCCTTCTAATGCCAATTGTTGTTGTCTGCATAAAAATTATTTTTTCAATCTGTGCAGCTTTTTCTTCTTCGCACAAAACAGACAAAAGCCAGCCCGGACGGTTTTTCTTCATAAAACATGGCAGATAATGAACATCAAGTGCACCGTTTAAAAGCAGCTGTTCCATTACAAAACCGAGCGCTTCACCTGAACTGTCATCAATATTTGTTTCAAGCTTATAGATTTCTTCTTTTTGAGGAGTTTCTTCTATTAAAAAAGCCCGCAAAAAATTCGGACGGTTATATGCACGTTTGCCTGCGCCCATGCCGATTTTTTTAATTACGAAACTTTCGGGCAGTTTAGACGAAGTCATTACAGCAGCAACAAACGCAGCTCCTGTCGGCGTAATAAACTCGCCGTTTTCAGAAATGATTTTTAGCGGCAGACTGAAATCTCTGGCTATGTTGCTTACAGCCGGAACAGGAATCGGCAAAATGCCATGCTGACAGCGGATTGTACCTGAACCTTCACACATTTCAGGAACTATCACTTTTTTTATGCCAAGATTATCAAAGCACACGGCAATTGAAATTATGTCAACTATTGAATCAACTGCACCAACTTCATGAAAATGCACTTCATTTACCGGCTTGTTATGCGCTTTGCTTTCTGCTTCTGCAAGAATTTCAAAAATCTGCACGGCAAGTTTTCTGGCATTTTCAGACATCTGTGTCTGTGCAATTATTTCCTCTATTTCTTTTAAGCCCCTGTGCTCGTGGTGATGATGCTCGTCATGCTCATGTGAATGAGTATGCACATGCCCGTGTTCGTGATGATGTTCTTCGTGTTCATGCCCGTGAGTATGCGCATGGTCGTGGCTGTGCTCATGCTCGTAGTCATTATAACGATTTTCGTTATGTTCATGATCAAAAAGATAATTCATGTCATGGTCGTGGTTGTCATTTTCGAGGATAACATCAAAATCGCAGATATCAATTCCGCTTTTTTGCACGCGTTTGATTTCTGTTTTAAAACCTTTAAGCGGAATTGTTTTTAAAACATTTTCCAGAACATTTTTGTCTGCGCCCAAATCAAGCAAAGCTGCAACTGTCATATCGCCGCTGATTCCAGATTTGCACTCTAAATAAAGTGTACTCATTTTTTCTCCCATAAAATACATGCCTTTCATGTTTCGCTGCACAAAGCTCAATTCATATCAGATATTCACTTTGAAAAATTTTTTTCTGCCAGACGGTTTATCTGTGTCGCTATATAACCTGCCCCATAGCCGTTGTCAATATTTACAACACTTATTCCATTTGCGCAGGAATTTATCATTGTGAGCAATGCAGAAAGACCGCCGAAACTTGCACCATAACCAACGCTTGTCGGAACAGCAATTACAGGCACTTTTACAAGTCCGCCAAGCACGCTTGCAAGCGCACCTTCCATGCCGGCAATGGCAACGACAACGTTTGCCTTGTTTATTTCGTCCATTTGAGATAAAAGCCTGTGAATGCCGGAAACACCGCAGTCATAAAAACGATGCGCTTTTGAACCAAAATATTCGATTGTCTTTACGCACTCTTCTGCAACAGAAATGTCTGCTGTACCTGCCGTACAGACAGCAATATTACCGATAAGTTCAGGCCTTTTTGCAGGAAGAATCTGCAGTGTTTTTGAAACTTCATCATATTCAACCTGTGGAAATTCTTTTTTTATCAATTCGGCTTGATGTGCATTTGCACGGGTGCCAAAAACATGATTCTGCAGCTCAAAAAGCCTTTTATAAACTTTTAAAAGATATTCGTCTTCTTTTTTCTGACAGAATACAACTTCCGGAAAACCGGTTCTTGTTTCTCTGCTTGTATCAATTTTTGCAATATTTAATTCTTCAAAAGTTTCCATTAATTTCTCCTGAAAGTTTAAAGCAGCGCTCATGATTTCTCTTCTGCGCAAAATCAGTTTTAAATGCTGTACTATTTTGAAATCTTCGCAAGTGTTTCATTCATGCTGCCTGTTCTATAACCTTTTAAATCCATCGTAACATAACTAAAACCATATTCTGCAAATTTTTCATTTATTGCTTCGCGGTGCTGCAAAAGCAGATTGAATTCTTCTGGCAGAACTTCGATTCGTGCAATATTTTTATGAATCCGCACCCTCATCTGCGAAAAACCAAATTCTAAAAGCAGCTGTTCTGCTTTTTCTACCATCAGAAGTTTTTCTTTTGTAATTCTTTCTTTATATTCAAAACGCGAAGCGAGACATGCAAAAGACGGTTTGTTCCATGTTACAAGATTTAATTCTTTTGATAACTGCCGGATTTCGCTTTTATAAAAACCGGCTTCTTTTAACGGGCTTTTTATTCCAAGTTCTGCCACGGCAACCATTCCCGGACGATAATCTTTTGTGTCATCCATGTTACTGCCTTCGCAAACTTCGGATATTCCGTTTGCTTTTGCAATTTCAATAATTTTTTGAAACAACGCACGCTTGCAGATATAGCACCTGTTTTCGGGGTTTTCTGCAAAGCCTGGAATTTGCAGCTCATCTACATTACAGAAAATCTGCCTTATATTATTTGCAGAACAAAATTCTTTTGATTCTTCAAGTTCGCGCTTTGGAAATAAATCTGAACAAACTGTAACTGCTATTAAATTTTTGCCAAGAACATCATGTGCAATTTTTAAAAGAAATGTTGAATCAACACCGCTTGAAAACGCAACAGCAGCACGCTGCATTGATTTAAGCGAAGTTTTTAGTGTTTCAAGTTTTTGATTTAAATTATTGTCTGCCATAAAAAAACAGAACAACCTCAAACTGTAAATTGTCGAGGTTGTCCTTTTCCGTCAAAATATTTATATGTCCTTATGTGTGTTTCTATTTTTCTGTTTTTTTGCTGAACAATATGTTCTGAATGACACCGCAAGGGTCTTTTATAAGGAACCAAACAAGCCAAATGACAAGAGCAAGAGCTACGACAGAAAAGCCCAAAAATGCATCATTCATCATTTTTTCTGCAGCAGGCACAAAATAACCTGCGCCAAGTTCAGCATATTCAAAAAATGCATCGACAAGCCACATAAGAAAAGCGCCCCAAAGACTAAGGCACAATACACTAAGCTGAAAATTTTTGCCTTCAGCTGCCTTTTTGTACCAGATAACTGTAGCAAAAATTGCAGCAAACATTGTAATGAGTAATGTCATTTTTTCCTCCAGAAATTTACAGGACAGGATTTAAGTTTGTTTTTTTCTGTTTTTTCTCAAAACGGGCAGAAACTGCAACAAGCACACCCCAGACAGCTGTAACAAGCAGTGCCATGCATACGCCGGTCGTTGCAATTTCATGCAGCATTTGAACTAAATCAGCAGGATTTAATGCTGCTGTTAAAAATGGAAAATATGGAACAACTTCTCCGTGCCATACATGTTCAAATGCAAGCAAAGCTGAACCACCCCAGAGCATATTGCTAAGCCAGCCTAATTTTTTTGAAAACGGAAGCTTTTCGCCTGAAACTGTTTCAGAAAGGTTTACAGAAGACTCTTTCTTTTCAACGATTTTTTTTGCAACTGTTACAACAATTGCTTCAGCCAAAGGTGCTGTAAAACATGCCATTTGATTTTCTCCTATTATTATGTTTTTAAGGCTCTTAAGATTTTCAACAATAAGCAGTCTTAAAACACCAAAATTCTAAATTCCTCTAAATTATGTAGCAGTTTTTCCCCATTGTCAACTTTCACAATATAAGAATAACAAAACCTGTTTTAGACATCTATACCGTGTGTTAGTTTACTGCAAGAATATTATATCTTGTCTAAAAGATAGATTCCATGCAATAAGCTAGTATTGAATATTTAATGGGTAAGTGTAAGAGTTTAGAAATAATAAAAAACTAATCTTGTAATAAATAGAAGTTTTCAAGCTATTAAATAAAGTTTAGTTTCAAGAGTTCCTAGTCGGGAAAATTTTCTTGTAAAACTGCAGAAATGTCATTTAATAATTTTGTTTCAATTTTTCTTTTTATCTCTTTTCTTGTTATTGATGTATCTCTCAAAAACAAGTCGGCAGGATTTATGTGCAATGCATTTGCTATTGAAAGAATCATATCAAATGAAGGTTTTGCTCTTCCTGCTTCGATAGCTCCAATCATACCATTTGAACAATTACATGCTTCTGCAAGTTGTGCCTGTGACAGTTCTTGTTTTGTTCGATAGTATTTCATATTCATTATAAAATCAGAAAAACTTACAGACATGTACTTATTATAATTAATTTTTTTTCACTCAAAAAGTTAATGACAGTAAGCAAATTATATGCTACACTTAACGTTATTAAGCATACAATATAGATTACTTAATATAAATTAAGTTATTGCGAATAGTAGAGAGTAAAATCTTTCATAATACTCTTAGCGTACCTGTTGTTTTTAAATGAATAACCCATGTGCACATAGTTCAACTTATTATAAAAATTCAACTTTTTACAACTGGAATGGCAAATGCTACTTTGCAAAATCTATACAGATGTCAGGTACGAACCTGTTTATATAATAAAAGAAGAAAAAAAAAAAAAATGAGAGATTTACCTAAAACTTACCTCGATGAAAAACATTTTTCATTTAAAAATTTTCTAAGCTTTCTAAAAGAAAACAAACTGCTTGTTTTTATTTCAATTATTACCTTAATAATTGTTTTTGGAGTAAAACTAACAAATATCTGTTTTGGAATAGATTCTGAAATTCATATTGCTGCTAACCGTTATTTGAATTGGATGGAAATAGGAAGATTCGGACTGGTTGGATTACAAAAACTCTGGTCCGATTTTTTGCCTAATCAAGAATTTTTCAATCCTTTCTTAGCTATATTTTTGGGATGCAGTTTTCTTCTTTTAGGTACTCTTCTTTGGTGCTTTACTATAAATCTCTTTTCAAATGGTTCTATAAAAAATATATGCTATATTCCCTTTGCAGTTTTATTTATTTCACATCAAGTATGGACAGAACAAGTTTATTTTGTATGTCAAAATGCAGAATGTCTTTTTATTGTTTTACTTTCACCACTTGTAGTTTATCTTTTATTTAAAGGAAGTTTAAGATTTGATTTTACTAAAATTGCAATAGGTCTTATCATCAATACTTTATGTATAAGTGTATATCAAGGTATAACTATGCTGGTTTATTGTGGTATCTTTGCCATGTTTATTTTGTTCAAAGAAAATTCAAATCTTAATAAAAGTCATTATATTCAAATTTGTACAACTCTTATTTTTTTACTCGTTATAAATACAATTTCATATTTTACTATTAATAAAATTGTAAAGCTCTTATTTCATATTAAAAAAAATGATTATTTAACAAATATGATTACTATTGCTGATACTTCAATTTTTAGAAGGATTCTACATGTAATGTTGTATGTCTATAACCTCATTTTTGCAAATATTCAACCGCTAAATAATTTTGTAAAATCTATTGTTGCTAAAGTGGCACGAACAGGATGGAATGCTGCAGAACAAAATGTTCAAGCCAATTTAATAACAAATATATTATATGCACCTATGATTATTATTTTTTTTATCCAAATAATAAAAAACAAAAAAAAATCATTTTTATATATTATGTCAGCCATTTGTGTTCTGCTTAGTATACTTACTGCTCAATTTATTGGTGGAGGTAGTATACGTTCACAATATGTTCTTCCTTTTAGCTTTAGTTTTATTTTACTTTATGCTACAAATAGCCTGAGTAATAGTAAGTATACTTTAATATATAAATTTTCTTTCCTATTTTTTATGCTTTGTGGTACAAAACAAGTACTTATTTCATCAATGCTAAATTATTCAGATGTAATGCGTTATAAAGCTGACTGCCGTTTATGTTTTGAAATTTCAGAAAAAATAACCAGTGTACAAACGAATTCAGAAACTCCAGTATTGTTGTATGGAATGTATAAACAGCAATTTTCTTCCAATTATTTAAAAGGGACACCTTGTGGTTATTCTCCATTTGAATGGGATTCTGGCTTAAGTATATTAGATAGTACAAGTAGAGGAATTGCATTCATGAAAACACAAGGTTATAATTTTATACCCGTAACAGATGAAAATTCTATAAAAAAGGCAAGAATTGAAGCAGCAAACATGTCAGACTTTCCACTTCAAGGTTGTGTTAAAAATTTAGGAGATGTAATTGTTGTACGCCTTTCTGAAAGTCCATATAAAGAAAAGTAAAGTTCAATTTTTTAATGTCTATTATTTCCAGAATCCTTTTTTGGGTTCAGTCTTAACAGATGACTTTTCGCAATGTATACAATTTGCTATACTCACAATATGATTAAGCGACTAGAACAAATGGCACAACGCTTTGCCGAAGTAAGCGAACAAATACAAGATCCGGAACTCGTAAAAGATCCAAAAAAATACAAAGAAATAATGCGCGAACATTCGCACCTTTCAAGTGTAATGGAAGCTTATGAAGAATACAAAACTGTCCTGCAGGGCATAGAAGATTCAAAGCTTCTTATAACCGAAGAAGAAGACCATGACATGAAAGAAATGGCCCGCGAAGAATTAAAAGAACTTGAAGAACAGAAACCGAAAATTGAAGAAAAGATTAAGTTTCTTTTGATTCCGCCTGATCCGCTTGAAGAAAAAAACATCATCATGGAAATCCGCGGCGGCACCGGCGGAGACGAATCTTCGCTTTTTGTTGCAGATTTGTTCCGCATGTACACAAGATATGCAGACATGAAAGGCTGGAAATATGAAATTATGGACGCAAACGAAACAGAAGTCGGCGGCTATAAGGAAATTTCATTTTCAATAAGCGGTAAATATGTTTATGGCTCGTTGCGCTACGAAAGCGGTGTTCATCGTGTTCAGCGTGTTCCAGAAACAGAAGCACAAGGCCGCGTTCATACTTCAGCTGTTACTGTTGCCGTTCTGCCGGAAGCAGAAGAAACAGAAATTGACATTAAACCAGAAGATGTTCGCGTTGACGTAATGCGTGCCGGTGGTCCGGGCGGTCAGTGCGTTAACACAACAGACTCAGCTGTACGTCTTACACATATTCCAACAGGCATTGTCGTAATTCAGCAGGACGAAAAAAGCCAGATTAAAAACAAAGCAAAAGCATGGCGCGTTCTTAGAGCCCGTCTTTTTGACCTTGAAGAATCAAAGAAAAATGCAGAACGTGCAGCAGCACGCAAAAACATGGTCGGTTCAGGCGACAGAAGCGAAAGAATCCGCACATATAACTTTCCGCAAAACCGTCTGACAGACCACCGCATCAATCTTACACTTTATAAGCTTGAACAGGTTATGCAGGGTCAGCTTGATGAGTTAATCGACGCACTTTGCATTTACAATAAAGAAGCATTGCTCAAAGCTGACGGAACTTCACTTTCTTAAAAATTTTATGGAAAAGTGGGATCTTTTTGACCGCGTCCGCCAGAGCCAAAACCGCACGGCAGAACGCGGTTCAATTATTGCCAAAAATGACTTTCATTTAATCATTCATGCATGGGTCAGACGCAAAAGCGACAAAAAGCTGCTTGTTTCAAAACGTGTACAGAATATTTTCTGGGGCGGCTACTGGCAGCCAACAGGAGGTTCTGCAATTGCAGGCGAAACAAGCAAAACAGCCGCAATAAGAGAAGTAAAAGAAGAACTCGGCGTTGACGTTTCTTTATCCGACTCATATTTTCTTTTTTCTTACAGATTTACACCAGAAGCAAATGACAACCCTTCGTTTTTTCTTGACGCATGGCTTTTTGAAATTGACGACACGCAAAACACTTCTGTACAAATTGCACTTCAAAAAGAAGAAGTTGCAGAAGCCAAATGGCTTGAACTTGACGAAATAATTAACCTGTGGAAAGACGGAAAATTCATGCCGTTTGAGCAGACATGGCCGCCCTATTTTGAAATTCTTTCCAAATCATTAAACAAACCTGAAACAATTCAAACTCTGCGCACATGGGGAACTGCCGAATTAAAACTTTCTGCAACACAGACACCAGATTTAGATTCTTCGATTTTGCTTTCTTCCATATTAAAATGCACAAAAGATTCCCTCTTTGTTCATGCCGCAGACAAAGCCACAAAAGAACAGATATTTGCATTTTCAAACCTGCTTTTTCGACGTGCAGACGGCATGCCAGTTGCATATCTTGTCGGACACAAAGATTTCTGGCAGAGCACATTTGAAGTTTCGCCATTTGTTCTTATTCCCAAACCAGACACGGAACTTTTAGTTGAACTTGCTTCAAAAAATATAATTGATTTCATCAAACAAAACGACACAAAAACACAAGCAAAAATTGAAATTGCAGACATCTGTACAGGTTCTGGCTGCATAGGCATCAGCGTTTATCTTGAAATTCTTAACAATTGCAAAAATAAAGACGTTCACTTTGTTTTTACAGATATTTCAAAAGAAGCACTGGCTGTTGCACAGAAAAACGCACAGAATATTTTAGCTGAAAATACACAAAACATCAGTTTTGTGCAAGGTGACCTGCTTGAACCAGTAAAACCAAATACTTTCGATTTTATTCTTACAAATCCGCCATATGTTCCAAGTAAAATTACAGACGAACTTTTAAAAGACGGAAGAAGAGAGCCGCGCCTTGCTTTAGACGGCGGCATCGACGGTCTTGATTTAATCAGGCGAATGATTCCACAGGTATGGCAAGCACTCAATAAAAACGGTATACTCCTCATTGAAACAGGTGAATATAACGCCGCAGAAACCAGAACAATTTTAGAAAAAGCCGGTTTTACAGACGTTAAAACTTTCAATGATTTAGGAGGACAGCCACGAGTAACACAAGCACGCAAACCTTAGACAGTCTTGAAAATGCTTCGTCTGCTGCAGTAAAAAAAGCAGCAGCTTTTTTAACAGGTTTGTCCTCTTCAAAACATCAGTCAATTGAACTTTCTCATCAGATAAGAGTTGCAGAAATTTTAATGCAGCTCAATATGGACAGTGCAACATGCATTGCAGGTCTTTTCCACAACATTCAATTTGACGAAAATGAACGCAAAACAATTGAATCTGAATTCGGCAAAACAGTCCTCAACATTTTAGACGAATCTGCAACAGTTTCAAAGCTCACAATGAAATGCAAAACACAGCAGCAGGCAGATTCAATTCGCAAAATGATTTTTGCGCTTATCAACGACATCCGCACAATTATGGTCAAACTTGCAGACAAACTTGACCGCATGCGCAATCTTAAAGGCGTTGACGTAGAAAAACAGCGCAAAACCGCATACGAAGCAATCGGCATTTGGGCACCAATTGCAAGCCGTCTTGGCATTTCTTCTGTAAAAGACGAACTCGAAGATTTAAGCTTGAAATTTTCTAATCCAGACGGTTTTGCACAGATAAAAAAGATTGTTTCGTTAAAAAAAGCTGAACGCGCAGAATACATAAACCAGGCTGTTTCAAAAATTGAAGAAGAAGCAAAAAAAGCCGGCATTGAAGTTGTTGTAAAAGGACGGGCAAAACATTTTTATTCGATTTATCAAAAAATGCGCAAGAGGAACAAAAGCGCAGATGAACTTTATGACCTGCTTGCAATCCGCATTCTCTGCAAAAGCACCGTTCAATGCTACACGCTTATCGGCTTAGTGCACAACCTCTGGAAACCAGTAGACGGACGCTTTAAAGATTATATTGCAAACCCAAAAAACAACGGCTATCAGTCAATTCATACAACAGTTGAATGCAACGGCAAACCTCTTGAGATTCAAATTAGAACATTTGACATGCATGACACTGCCGAAAACGGCGTTGCAAGTCACTGGCTTTATAAAAAAGGCACGAACAAAGATTCTGTTTCTGCATCAAATCTTGATGTTGTAAAAATCATTCTGGAACAGGTGGGTAAGCCTGAGAG